>CAYYBL010000073.1:0-7555 GCA_964470175.1 uncultured Lachnospiraceae bacterium
TCAAAATATTATTATTATCTAAAAGAAAAATCCCGGAAAAGAAGAAAATAAAGAAATAAGTAAATATATATTAAGATATATAGAATATATAAAGGAAACAAATGAAAGAAATAAGTCTGCATCAAAAAACTTTTTTGTTATTTTAAAGTACAACAGTAATTATCAAAATGAAAATAAAGATATAAATGAAAATATAGCAATAAATTACTTGAATGAAAATTATTTTAAATTAAAAGATACATTATCAAGATGCGGAAATATAGTTTACGAGGTAAACAAAAAGGAAGAGGTAGAAGAAATTATTTTATCTTTTTTTAATCAATAAAATGGAGGAAATAAGACATAGAAGAATTTTATAAAGGTATTCTAAATTCAAAAGATAAAATGGCTCCAAGTTATATAAATAACAAGAATCCAAAATTCTTAGAAATAGATGAGAGATGTAGTTGCGGAATTCTAATTATAGACTATTTTAGAGAGTATAATGAAATAATTTTGAAAAATATCATAAATACTAATATAAATATGAATATTTCCATTTTCTATGAAAAGCAAGAAACATATAGTACTATAAAAGATCTTACTTATTATATTGGAAATGTTGGAGTAAATTTAAAAGAAGGAAACACAAATAGGGAGGACATAGATATAGCGGCATTCTCATATTCAGACGCAAAGTATATAAGAAAAGAAATGCAAGTTAACAATGATGATTTATACTTCTTATATATTTACATAAATGTAATATCAAAAAATGAGAAAGAATTAGAGAGAAATGTAAATAAGGTTGAAGGAATATTACAAAGTTCTGGCATGATGACAAAAAAAGCGTTCTTTAGACAAGAACAAACCTATTTTTCTTGTTTACCACTTATGATTAATTCTGGAGACATCAAAGAAGTAACAAGAAGAAATATATTAGGAAGTAGTCTAATATCTACGTATCCGTTTGTTTCTTCGAGTGTATTTGATGACAACGGAGTATTTATTGGTACAAATATTTATAATAAATCAATGATTTTAATTGATAGATTTAATAAGGAAAAATACAAAAATGCAAATATGTGTATCTTTGGGACAAGTGGTGCAGGAAAGTCTTTTTATACAAAACTCTTAATACTAAGGTATAGGATAATGGGGCTAAATCAATACATAATAGATCCAGAAAGGGAGTACACAAAGTTAGCAGAAAACCTTAAACGGATTATGTATAAAACTTGGACCTACTTCAGATTCTTTTATTAATATTATGGATATAAGAGAGGATAGTATAGAAGAGGAAAAAGGTTATTTAAGTTCTAAAATTAGTAAGTTAAGAACCTTTTTTAGTATTGTGTTTGGAGAATTAGATGAAGAAAAAGTTGCAATACTTGAAGAAAAAATAATTGAGACATATGCCCTAAAGGGAATAACATTTAATGATGAAAGTTTATACGTAAATGAAAAAAATGGAAAAAGGTTTAAAAATAATAAAGAAATGCCAATACTTGAGGATTTATATGATGTTCTCAAGAGAGATAAAAAAACAGAGTTTTTTAAAATAAAATTATATCCTTTTATATATGGATCTCTAAAGTATCTAAATAATTATACAAATGTAGAATTAAATAATAAATTAATAATTGCTGATATTTATGAACTTGGTGAAGAAAACTTAAAGTATGGGATGTATCTTTTTATTGAATTATTTTGGGACAAAATAAAAAAGGATAGAAATATAAACAAAGCAATATATATGGATGAAATCTGGAAACTTATAGGCATAACATCTAATAAATTCGTTGCTGGATTTATTTATAAAATTTTTAAAACCATAAGGAAATATGGAGGAAGCGCTGTTGCAATCACACAAGATGTATCAGATTTATTTGGTTTAGATAACGGTGCATATGGAAAAAGTATATTAAACAATTCAAGCATAAAATCATTTTTTTCACTAGAAGAGGAAAATATATTTGTGTTAGAAAAATATGCTAATTTATCTGAAAAAGAAAAAATAGAAATAAAATCGTTAAAAAGGGGAGAAAACCTGATGTTCATAGGTGATAATCATATTCTAGCTAAAATAGAAAGTTCAGAAGAAGAAAGGAAGATGATCTCTTGAAAAAAGTTATTACAGCAATGAATGATCCTTTTTTTAATGAAAAGTTAAGAAATATAGATAAATATGAAGTTATTGGAAAAGATATTGTTTATCAAGATGGAATTGAAGAAGTTTTAAACATAAAAAAAGATATAGATTTAATAATACTTAGCGACAATTTAGTTGGAAAGAAAAAAATAACAGATGTTATAGAAAAAATAAAGAAATTAAGAGAAAATATTGAAATAACAGTGTTTTTAAAAGAAAAAGATAAAGATGTTGAGGACTATTTAAACACTCTTAAAATATATAATATTTATTCTATTGAAAAGAAAGAAGACTATTTTGAAAAAATTATTCAAAATAATAATGAAATTTTCGATAATATAAGAAAATTAAAAAGTGAAATATATAAAAAATTAGAGATAAAAAATGATGAAGAAAGTTTACATAACTATGGTGATAATAAAAATGAAAAATCAATAGAACACACAATTTATAAGGAATCAAAACAAGAAAATAAAAACAATAGTATTATAAAAATAAAAAAGAATTATGCAAACCACAAGTATTATAAAAAAGAGTCTAACAAAGAAAGAAAAATGAATGAATTCAAAAAAAACGGTAAAAACATAACAAGTAAACATAATGCTATAAAAATAGTGTTTTTTAATGATGAAAGAGAATCACAGAATATTTTAAAAGTAGCAATATCACTAATATTGAAAGAATTAAATTACAAAGTTTTAAATTTAGAAAATGATAAAAATAGGATAGAAAAAATAGATAATAATGAATACGATTTTATACTTTTAAATGGCATTGACAGTGAAAAATATTTAAAAATGTTTAACAATAAAAATAATTATATATATATTATCGATTCAAGATATGACTTTTACAGGAACATTGAAAATATTATTAAAATTATTAAAAAATAAAAAGAAAGGAAAGACCATTATGTTAACATATGGTTGTTGGAAAATAACATGGAAAATATACTCACAGGTAGCATGGAAATAGTAGATAAAATAGAAACAGAAATAAACAATAGTCTTACAAATAGTGTAACAAGCGAATTATATGAAAATCAAAAAGATTTTTTAAATACCACTTTGGGAAAAACCATAAATAGTGCAATAGATATTGCTATAAAAGCAGCGCTGCCCAATCTTATAGAGGATGAAGTAATAAATATCAAAGATGCTATTTTGGAAAACGGATTTAAAGAAGGCATAAAGGAAGCTATAAATACGGGACTAGATATTGGAAAAAGTTCCTTAGGTATAGTAACAGGAAATTTTGAAAATATTTCTCAAGTTCAATTAGCCGTTAAAAAAGGAGGTATTATTGATAGTACATCAAAATTATTAGATTATGCAATAAAATTTGCTAATACTAATGGATTCATATCAAACGAAGTATCAAGTGTATTAAGAAAATCAAAAGAAAGTATCTTAGATGCTATTTCAAATAAAATAGAAAACAACTTTACAAATCAAATTAAATATATTGAAAAACTAGAAAATAATTGTAAAAAATGGAAAGAAGCCTTTGAATGTAAGAGCGTTGATTTATTGAACAAAAGTTATAAAGAAATTAGTAAAACTATAGATAAGATTATACCTCTAGAAAACATAATAAAAGAAGCAAGAAAAATTGAAAATATACAAAATTTACTTGTCAATAATAATTATAATTTTGATATCTCGAAAAATGAAATTTTGCTTGCTGAAAAGCTATAGAAGATGTAGGAAATTACTATGTAAATGCCTTGATTTTTGAAATTATTTTTTATATAATGCACATGTATGTATAGAAAGAAAAGAGGAGTAAAATGGAAAGGCAAGACGGAAAAATAATAGAGAGAAACGTTGAAACAGAAATGAAAACAGCATATATTGATTATGCAATGAGTGTTATAGTTTCACGTGCGTTACCAGATGTAAGAGATGGATTAAAACCAGTTCACAGAAGAATTTTATATTCTATGCATGAAGATGGTATTACTTCAGATAAGGCTTATAGAAAATGTGCCAATACGGTTGGATCAGTTTTGGGAAGATATCATCCACATGGAGATTCTTCAGTTTATGATGCACTTGTAAGACTAGCACAAGATTTTACCATGAGATATCCAATGATTGATGGCCATGGAAATTTTGGATCTATAGATGGAGATCCACCAGCTGCGATGAGGTATACAGAAGCAAGAATGGCTAAGATTGCAGAACAGATGTTGGTAGATATAGAAAAAAATACTGTAGATTTTATGCCAAACTATGATGATAGACTTCAAGAGCCTACAGTTTTACCTTCAAAAGTACCATCACTTCTTATAAATGGCTCTTCAGGTATTGCTGTTGGAATGGCAACAAATATTCCACCACATAACCTTTCAGAAGTTGTAGATGCTACAATACAAGTTATAGATAATCCCGATATTTCAATAGAAGAACTTATGAAATATGTAAAAGGACCAGATTTTCCTACAGGAGCTACAATCCTTGGCAAAGATGGTATCAAAGAAGCATACACAACAGGAAGAGGTAAAATTACTGTAAGAGCAGAAGCTGAAATTGATGAAATGGGTAATGGAAGACAAAGAATTATTATACATTCGCTTCCTTATCAGGTGAACAAATCAGCATTAATTATAAAAATAGATCAATTAATAAAAGAGAAAAAGATAGAAGGAATATCAGATATTAGAGATGAATCTGATAGAAAAGAGAGAGTAAGAATTGTTATTGAACTTAAAAAAGATGCTAAACCTCAGGTTGTATTAAATAGATTATATAAACATACACAACTTCAAGATACTTTCGGAATTATAATGCTTGCTTTGGTAAATGGTGAACCTAAAATTCTTACAATAAAACAATGTCTTGTTGAGTACATTAAACATAGAAAAGAAGTAATACTTAGAAGAACAAGATTTGATTTGGATAAAGCAGAAGCAAGAGCGCATATATTGCAAGGCTTGATAATAGCAATTGATAATATAGATGAAGTAATAAAAATAATACGTGAATCATATGATGATGCAAAAGAAAGATTGATGAAAAGGTTTGAACTTTCAGATGTTCAAGCACAAGCAATTCTTGACATGCAACTTAAGAGATTACAAGGATTACAAAGAGAAAAACTTCAAGAGGAATATAATGAACTTATGAAAATGATTGCTTATTATAAAGAAATTCTTGCAAGTGACAGTTTAGTATACGACATCATAAAAGATGAATTATATGAAGTTAGAGATAGATATGGAGATGAAAGACTAACAACAATTGCTCCTGCTGAAGGTGAATTTGAAGAAGAGGATCTAGTAAAGGAAGAGCAAGTCATTATTACGTTAAGTAATCTTGGATATATAAAAAGGATTCCAGCCGATACATATAAAGCTCAAAAAAGAGGAGGAAAAGGAATTTTAGGAATGACAACAAAAGAAAATGATTTTGTGAAAGAAATCTTTTCTTGTTCATCACATGATAATATCTTGTTTTTCTCAAATTTCGGAAAGATGTATAAGCTAAGAGGATTCGAAGTACCTGAAGCTGGAAGAACAGCAAAGGGTACAGCAATTGTTAATTTATTGAATTTAGATGCCGGTGAAAGAGTGTCTGCAATAATTCCTATACAAACTTTTGCTGATGGAAAATATCTTCTTATGGGAACCAAGAATGGTTTGATAAAGAAAACTAGATTAGTAGAATATGATTCAAATAGAAAAAATGGTTTAATGGGAATAACATTAAAAGATGATGATGAACTTATTGATGTTAGAATGACTGATGGTGAAGATAATGTTGTTTTTGTTACTAAAAAAGGAATTTGTATAACATTTGATGAGAAAGATGTAAGACCTGTAGGCAGAGTAGCACAAGGTGTTATTGGTATGAGAGTTGACAAAGATGATCAAGTAATTGGAATGGAGCCAATAATAAATGGAAGTCAGGCAACACTTCTTGCAATTACAGAAAACGGATTTGGAAAAAGAACACCAATTTCAGAATATAGAGTACAAAACAGAGGTGGCAGAGGAGTAATAACATATAAAGTTACTCCAAAGACAGGAAATATAGTAGGAATAAAAATAGTAACAGGAAAAGAAGATATAATGCTTGTAACAGACACTGGTACAATTATAAGAATGAGTTCAAATGATGTTAGCGTTTTAGGAAGAGCAACACAAGGAGTTACATTAATGAGGACAAATGAAGGAAAAGTTGTAAGCATAGAAAAGATAGTTGATGAAGATGATAACTATTTAGTATAGTAAAAAAGAGCTCTATATTCTATAGAGCTTTTTAAATATAAGGAATAATATGAGTGATATATTGACTTTAAAATCAAAAGAAAAACTAGGATGTGATTTGTGTGATAAGTGCTGTAAATATAGAGGCGATATCAGACTTACACCAGTAAATGTGTGTGAAATATCTGATTATCTAAAAATCACAAATGAGGAGTTTTTATACAAATATACTGATAAACTAAATAATGGTTTTGAGATTGTATTAAAAACAAAAGGAGAAATAAGACAATGTGTATTGTATGAAGAATCTGAAAAAAAATGTATGATACATAAAGTAAAACCAATGCAATGTGTTATGTTTCCATTAATACCAGAGAGTATAAAAAGAGATTATTTTATTAATTCAAATCAATGCAAAAAGGATACTTATAAAGAAATAACAATTAAAGAATGGTTAAATGGAAATGGCAATATATATAAGAATCATAAAAAATTTTGTATGGAATGGATAAATTTTATTGAGAACATACAAGACATTGAAAATGAATTAAAAGATCAAAAAGAATCAGAATTATGTAAATTAAAAAAAGAATCTTTTAATACTTTATTTTTAAATTATAATATAAGGAAAAGCATTGAAAAACAGGCACTTGAAAAAATGAATAGTGTAACCAAAGGTTACATAAGTCTTAAAAACAAGATAGGAATATTGTAGATAATTTCTACAATAAAAAAGGATAGTAGCAATACTATCCTTTTTATGTAAAGTTTCAATTATCTTTTTTAAATCTTAAATCATCACCAAAAAAACGTAAAAACCTATAATTTCCAGCTAATCTAGATCCAATTCTTGATGTGTAAAAATTAAATAATTCTTCGATAGTAAGATTTGTAGAAATAATAGTTTTTGTGATTCTATGATTTTGATTTAATAATCTAGTATTAATTATAGTAAATAAATCTGAAATTTTTGAATCTGAAATATTTTCAGAACCCAAGTCATCAATTATAAGTAAATCAACAGTTAATATATTTTCAAAAAAATTATTTGAAAAAGGTTCCTTTTGAAATTTTTCATTTAATATTTTATCAAACATAACAGGAGCAGTTTGGTACAAAACAGTCTTATTCAATTTTAATAGTTCGCTAGCAATACAATTAGTTAAGAAAGTTTTTCCAGTTCCTGTAGTACCTGTAAAAATAAGATTTTTTTC
>CAYYBL010000074.1:0-7429 GCA_964470175.1 uncultured Lachnospiraceae bacterium
AGTTATTCTGAGTATGTAAATAATGAAAAGTCTAAGATTTTACAGGGAGGTGTTGAAGTAGAAAATAATAACAATATGACAAAAGAAATACTAGATAAGACATCGGTATATGCTGACACACCAGCATTTCCAGTAAGAATTGAGGATGATACATATATAGATGAGGTAAGAACATATAATTTTGAAGAATACAATAAGATTGTTACAAACAAGAGATATAGTCTTGAAAATATAGACTTTGGTATTCAATACAGACCAGAAGCAGATATGGATATAAGAAATTATATTACAAATATTAAAGTAACAACAGAAAGTGGAGAAATTGTTTATGATTTAAATTATGATTTGTATGATGTTAAAGGCAAGAGAATACATCTAACAAATGATGCAAAAACAAAGAGAATTGCTTCAACAAGGTTAAATGAAGATTCATCAAAAGGAATAAACAATCAACAAACTATAAGAAATAATTATGATCATGGTATAAAAGGACTAGTATACTTAAATATGGATGTAGAACTATTGGTAGGCACAAAAATAAATATTAGTTATATTACCAACGTAAACAACATAAGTGAAATAGATAGATATGCTAAAAATCTTGAAGATATACAATATGTAAGTGATGCAGAAGCTAGTTTATCTCCTTCAGACCAAGAGTCATTTACGACTTATATATACGAAGAGCAAACTGGATATAACAATAATTTACAATATGTTGCATCAGGTACAGCAAGAAATATGTTATATAATGATTTTATAGAAGGAAATATTCCAACTAATGGTACATCATTAAATGCATTATCTAGAGGAACAAGGATAAGAAAATCAAATACAGTAATGAAAGCTAAGAACTATTATGGTAAGTATTTAGGAAATGTATACTATACAGGAGAAAATAATCTTGAATATAATGATAAGGAAGATGTAATAGCTACTACTAAAATTTCTGAAGTGCTAGACTATGTTGATAACGATATGACACTTGATCTATCACAAAATACAGAATCAAATAACTACCTAAGAAATACATCTGGAGAAGAATTGGTGGGTAGAGGTATGATAGCGAAATACAAATCATTCGATGCTCCAGAAAGCTGGATTACGATACTTGATAATAGAGGATTATCGTATACTACAAAAGAAGATTCTAGACTTGCTATGGTTGTAGATGATAGAATAAGTAGTAATGATGATAATAATAACGAAGAATTAAAGAATAAATCTATTACAAGATTCTTAAAACCAGAAAGTGGATATGATAATGAGTCATCTGCATACATATATATCAACACATCAAAGACACTAGGTGCTGGAGATGTAAATGCAAATTTGGCATTTGATAACTTTACAGAAATAGTAGGATATAGAGCAGAAACTGGTAGAGTTACAACATTACAATCAAGTGCAAGCAAATCTAAAGTATCAGCCAATAAGGGTGTAACCATAGGTGATATTATCCCAGAGAATATTCCAGAAAATGATTTGTATCATCCTGATCATAGTGACCCAACTCGTGAGCCAGATATAGATATGGCAGAGACAGTAACATTATCACCTCCAACTGGAAGGTATAAACTAAGATATTATATAAAGACACACAAAGGTTTAATCAGAATCACGCAAACAACATTGATGGCGATGATAATGCTACCTATAGCATACTTATCAATCAAGAAAATCAAAACAAGGAAGAAATTCTATAAATAATAAAAAAATACTTAGGATTTAGGTCCTAAGTATTTTTATTTGATAGGAAAGTGCTTTGCATTTCCTATCAAATAAAGCCTTTGGCTAATTTTGCACACAAATTTACTTCGTAAATTTGGCGCGACGAACACTTCTTAGCCGTTCGAATGACATAGTCATGAGTTACGGATAAGTTATGCAGAGGAAAAACGTGGACATTTGACATAAATTAAAACTATTCAGTATTACATAATGTCCCCTTTTGTTCTTGAAATTGTCATAAAAATGTTATAAAATGTCACAAAATAGTAATATGATTGGAGGGACTTTATATGAAGGTAATTTTAAAGGAAAATATAAAAGGTGTTGGAAAGAAAGACCAAATTATAAATGCTGCAGATGGATATGCTAGAAATTATCTTTTACCAAAAGGACTTGCGGTCCCAGCAGATGTTGGAAATCTAAATAATTTAAAATCAAAAAATACATCAGAAAGTTTCAGAAAAAGCGAAGATTTAAAAGAAGCAAAAGAAATAGCAGAGAAAATGAAAAAAATCACATTAAAGATAAATGTAAAAGCTGGAGCAAATGGAAGATTATTTGGTGCAGTTACAGCAAAGGAAATATCTGAAGCTTTAAAAAAAGAGCATAGTATTGATGTAGACAAGAAAAAAATCATCCTGGAAGATTCTATAAAAGAAGCAGGAGTGACTAGAGTTAGTATAAAATTAAATGAAGGAGTTATGGCAGAGCTAAAAGTATTAGTAGTGCCAAATGAATAAGAGGAGAAGTATAAATGGAACTTGGAAAAGTGCCACCACATGATGTGGAAGCAGAACAAGCAATACTTGGATGTATGCTTACAGATAAAGAATCTGTAATAAATGCGATTGAAGTATTAAGACCGGACTCTTTTTATAGAGATGATAATAGACTTATATTTCAATCAATAATTGATTTGTATTCAAAAAGCCAGCCAATTGATGTTATTACAGTAAAGGCAGATCTTAATGATAAGGGTGCACTTGAAAGAGTGGGGGGTCTTGAATATCTAGCAGGACTTACAGAAAAATTTACTACATCTGCAAATATTGATAAATATATTAGTATAGTAGATGAAAAGGCAACTCATAGACATCTAATACAGACTGCCAATGAACTTGTATCTCTTGGATATGACGAGTCTGAAGAAGTAACATCAATTATGGATATGGCTGAAAAAAAGATATTTGACTTATCTGCTAGAAAAAATTCAAAAGGATATTCAAAATTAAATGATGTACTTATAGAAACGTATGCTAAACTTGAAGAATTATACAATGCAAAGGGAAGAATAAGTGGAATTACTACAGGATTTTTAGATTTGGACAATAAAACATCTGGACTTCATAATTCTGATTTAGTTATTATAGCTGCACGTCCTGCAATGGGTAAATCTGCATTTGCTATAAATTTAGCTACGAATGTGGCTCTTTTAGCGAAAGTACCAACAGTAGTTTTTAGTCTTGAAATGTCAAAAGAACAAGTGGGAAATAGAATTCTATGTAGCGAAGCAATGGTAGATAGCAATAAACTTAGAACAGGCCAACTTGAGGATGAAGATTGGGTAAAACTTGCATCTACACTTAGCAGACTTTCTGAAGCGCCTATTTATATAGATGATACAGCAGGTATTTCTATAATGGAAATAAGAGCAAAATGTAGAAAGCTTAAAATTGAAAAGAATATTGGATTAGTGGTTATTGATTATTTACAGTTGATACAAGGAAGTGGTGGAAAAAATGCCACTCGTGAGCAAGAAATTTCGGAAATAAGTAGATCTCTTAAAATTCTTGCAAAGGAATTAAATATACCAGTAATTGCTCTTTCACAACTATCTCGTGGAGTTGAGAAAAGAGAAGATAAAAGACCAATGCTTTCAGATCTTAGAGAATCTGGAGCAATAGAACAAGATGCGGATATAGTATCATTTTTATATAGAGATGACTATTATAATAAAGATTCTGAAAAGAAAAATATATGTGAAATTATTCTTGCAAAGCATAGAGGAGGATCAACTGGTACAATAGATCTTGCGTGGCTGCCAAGCTATACAAAATTTGCAAATCTTACGAAGGATAATTTTGATATTGAGTAAGTTGGAAAGAAAATGTTTGAAGAAGAATTATTAGAAACAATAAATAATTATAATTTAATACAAAATGGCGATAAAATTGTACTTGCGGTATCTGGTGGACCAGACTCGATGGCAATGTTAAATGGATTACTTAAGTTAAAAGAAAAAATAGGCTTTGATATGACTGTAGCTCATGTGAATCATGGACTTAGAGAAAATGCCACAATTGATGAAAAATATGTGGAAGATTACTGTCAAAATAAAAAAATTCCTTTTTTTGTTCTTCATGCTAATGTAAAAAAAGAGGCATTAAGCGAAAAAAGGGGAATAGAAGAAACAGGTAGAAAAATAAGATACAATTTCTTTAATGATGTTATGAAAAAAACAAATTCAAATAAGATTGCCTTAGCACATAATAAAAATGATAGAGTTGAAACAATCATAATGAACATTCTTCGTGGAACAGGCCTTAATGGGCTAAAAGGTATTGAATACAAAAATGGAAAGTATATAAGACCACTTCTTGATTTTGATAGAGAGAAAATAGAAGAATATTGCGTACGTGAAAGTTTAAATCCAAGACATGATGAATCAAATGACGATAATGAATATACAAGAAATAAAATAAGAAATTTAGTTATACCATATATAAAGAAAGAATTTAATCCAAATATTATCGATACAATGATAAGATTTTCTGATATTGCAAGCGAAGAGCAAACCTTAGTAGAAGAAATTGTAGAAAAAGAGTACAATGATATTATGATATCGGAAGAAAAAGATAAAATTGAACTTGACCTTAAGAAATTTAATGAGCAAAGGGAAGTTATCCAAAAAAAGATATTAATATATGCTATTTGTAGAATATTTGGTAGTAGCCAAAATATTGAGAAGGTGAACATTGATGATCTGATAAAACTATGTAATAAGAATATCGGAAACAAATACCTGACTCCAAACAAAAATACCAAGGTTTTAATAAAAGATAAAAAAGTGATAATAAGTAAAATTTAAATTGAAGCGAATAGCTTCAATTTTTTTATACCAAAAAGCCCTGTACCTCTAGAAAAGAAGGAAAAAGTAATACTTTTGAAACGTAAATTTTCCAAAATAAAATATTAATATCCAAAAAACAAAAATGGTTAGTCCGTAAAGAAGTTTAAAAATCAAATATTACAGCTATATGTCTTTTAAAAAAAGGTATTGCAAGGGGATATTTTACTATGTTAAGATTTTTTTGAAAGAAGCAAATGATAGACCAAATAAGGAGGAAATGATTTGAAAAAGGGTATAAAAAGTGTAGTTATTTGGGCTGCAGTAATAATGTTTATTCTATTGCTTGTTTTGAATTTATCTTATAATTCAGGCAAGGAAATAAGTTACTCTGAGCTAATTACTGATATGAGTAGTGGCAGTATAAAAAAGTTAGTTATTGATTCAGATCATGAGAGTGTAACAGCATACTATACTGAAGAAAGCGATAATACAGATGTAGAAAACATAAAAATTGCAACTATACCAAATGATGAAGCATTTATGGAAATAATATCACAGAAAATGTTTGAAGGAACTTTAAATATTGACATTGTACAAAAACAAAGTTCTGAGTATTTAGACTTGTTTGCAACATTTCTACCTATAGTTATAATGCTAATATTTGCATTAGTATTCATGTTTATGATGATGGGTGCAAACCAAAATGGTGGAAAATCATCTATGTCTTTTGGTAAGAGTAAGGCAAGGATGGTAAATGGTACAGAAGCAAAATCTCAAGTTACATTCAAAGATGTAGCAGGTATCGATGAAGAAAAAGAAGAACTTGCTGAGATAGTTGATTTCTTAAAATCACCAAAAAAATATACAGATATGGGTGCAAGAATTCCAAAAGGAGTACTTCTTGTAGGACATCCTGGAACTGGTAAAACATTACTTGCTAAAGCAGTTGCAGGAGAAGCTGGAGTTCCATTCTTCTTCATAAGTGGATCGGATTTTGTTGAAATGTTTGTAGGTGTTGGAGCTTCAAGAGTAAGAGATTTGTTTGATCAAGCGAAGAAAAATGCTCCATGTATCGTATTTATAGATGAAATTGATGCTGTTGGACGTCAAAGAGGTGCAGGACTTGGTGGTGGACATGATGAAAGAGAACAAACACTAAACCAATTATTAGTTGAGATGGATGGTTTCACAGCAAATGAAGGAGTAATTGTCTTAGCAGCTACTAACAGACCAGATATATTGGACAAAGCTTTATTAAGAGCAGGAAGATTTGATAGACAAATAGTAGTAAGTCCACCAGATGTGAAAGCAAGAGAACAGATACTTAGAGTTCATGCAAGAAAGAAAAGAATCGCTGATGATGTTGATTTTGGAACAATAGCACAAAATACAGCAGGATTTGTAGGTGCAGACCTTGAAAATATACTAAACGAAGCAGCATTACTTGCAGCTAGGAAAAACAAGATGGAAATAGGCATGGATGAAGTTGAAGAAGCCATGGTAAAAGTAACAATGGGACCAGAAAAGAAATCAAGAGTTATAAGCGATAAAGAAAAGAAATTAGTTGCTTTCCATGAAGGAGGACATGCAGTAGCAAGTCATTTCTTACCTACTCAAGATGCTGTACATGAAATATCAATTATTCCTAGAGGAATGGCTGGAGGATATACGATGTATAGACCTTCTGAGGATAAATCATTTACAAGTAAATCTGAAATGGAAGAACAAATAATATCTCTTCTTGGAGGAAGAGTAGCAGAGCAACTTGTACTTGGTGATGTATCTACAGGAGCAAGTAATGATATTGAAAGAGCTACAAAAATTGCAAGAAGTATGGTTACTAAATATGGTATGAGCGAAAAACTTGGTGCTATTATGTATGGAAATGGCCAAGAAGAAGTCTTCTTAGGAAGAGATATCACTCAGGGAAGAAACTTCAGTGAAGAAACATCTAGCGTAATTGATCAAGAAGTAAAGAGAATAATAGATACAGCTTATAAAAAGACAATTGATATATTAAATGAAAATATGGAAAAATTACATAAAGTAGCAGCTGTACTTATGGATAAAGAGAAAATCACAGGAGAAGAATTTGATTCTATAATGAATTCGTAATTATTTCCGTGTTTCTAATTAAATACTGCAAATAGCGGGTAGGTATTTCCTACCCGTTATTTGCGTCTGTGAGATTGAAAAAAAATAGAAAATCGTATAAAATATAGCAAAATAAATAGAAGGGTAAGATATGGAAACAAATATATTAGAATACATTAAATGGAGGGGAGATTTATCACCTTCAGTTAGTGAATATAATGAAGTAGATATATTAATATTCTCAAGACTTGCATACCTAGATTTTTCTAAAAGTTTAAAAAACGATAAAGAAGAGGTATCCATAAGAGAGGCATATGAAAGGTATTTGAAAATTAAAAAAGAAGAAAGATTACTTCTTTGGCCACAAGACGATGAACTTTTCCCGCTTATGGCCATGGCAAATAGATATAAGGATATAAAACTTACATACTACGTAAATAGTATAGAAAAGGATATAGAAAAGCAGTTTTCAGTAATCACCCTAATTCTTCCAAACAAGAGATTATTTATATCATACAGGGGTACAGATAATAC
>CAYYBL010000075.1:0-7179 GCA_964470175.1 uncultured Lachnospiraceae bacterium
TGTGGAATATATAATAAAGGAACAGGAAAAATAAGCATAGAAGAAGGAACAATAAAAAGCACAAGCACAAGTACAAGTGTAGCATATGGAATATATAACAGCGCATCAGGAACAATAATAGTAGGAAATAAGGATGATGCAGTAGACTTAAATAAAGTACTAGTACAAGCAATTAACACATCAACATCAACAAGTGCAGCAGCATATGGAATATATATGAATAACGCAAATGGAGTATTTAACTTTTATGATGGAACTTTAATAGGTACAAAATATGCTATACAAGGAAATGTTACAGAAACACCACTACATTATCAAGTTGCGTTAAAAGATAATAGGACAAAAGCAATTCTTGAAAGAATTTCCGATTTTGATAGTGCTATACAAGTAAATGGTATTTACTACGAAACACTTCAGCAAGCCATAAATGCAGTATCAGCTTTATCAAATCCGACCGGAACAATTATTCTTTGGGATGACATTTCAGATATTACAGAAGCAGTTACGATACCATCAGGTGTAAATATTACTATTGCTTTAGAAGGTCATGTATTAATATTTAAAGATGTAACAAATGCTATTACAAATAATGGAACTTTAACAGTAATAGACTTTGAAGATGTTTCAAACTCTGAACCAAGTACACTTTCTATTTTAAGAAATACTTCCGGAACAATGATAAATAACAACGGAGTATTTACATTAGGCCAAATAGGTAACGCAAATAGTAATTCTCCAAGTATAGAAGGTGTGCAGGCCTTAAGTGGAAACGAGGCAACTATTAATAGCGGAAGACTTGTAAATATAGATTCAGGAACAAACATGGGGCTATTAACAAATAAATTAAATATTGATTCTAAAAATGGAACAGTAGGAAGTGTAGCGGGATTAAAAAGAAATCTATTAGCAGGAGGAGATACTTTAAGCAGAGTCCTTTCTGATGTAGTTGAAATAATAGCTTCTCCAATACTTCCAGAGTGGACAAATGACAAGGTAACAGTAGAATTAAATAGCAATATATATGGAATACTAAATTTATATGGAGGTATAGATGATACACAAACGAAAGATTTAACCTATACAGTAGAATATTATAAAGATGGTGTAAAAGTAGATGGCGATACAGAAATAAAAACAGAAACGGTACATGTACTTGGTTCAGATACAATAACAGTTTATAGACCTTCAATAGAAAATAATAATAAATATCCAGGATATAAGCTAGATAGAACAGAACCAGCAACAGTTCCTGCAGAAGTAACAACAGGTACAACAATAAAAGTATATTACGTAAAAGATAATTTTGGATACACGGTAGAATACTATTATAATGGAACAAAGGACGATACAAAGACAGAAAGTTTATCAGCAGAGTATCAGAGCCAAATAACAACGTATCCAGACAAAAACATAACTGGATATAAAATAGATAGAACCGAAGATTTGCCACTAACAATAACAGAAGTACCAGCAAATAACGTGATAAAAGTATACTATGTAAAGGATAGTTTCGGTTACACAGTAGAATACTACTATGGCGGAACAAAGGATAACACAAAGACAGAGAACTTATCAGCAGAGTATCAAAGCGAGGTAACAACATATCCAAACAAGAATATAACAGGATATAAATTAGATACAGTAACGGGATTACCATTAACAATAAGTGAAAATCCAGCAAATAACGTAATAAAAGTGTATTATGTAAAGGATAGTTTCGGTTATACAGTAGAGTATTATTATGGTGGAACAAAGGACGATACAAAGACAGAGAACTTATCAGCAGAGTATCAGAGTCAAGTAACAACGTATCCAGATAAAAACATAACAGGATATAAATTAGATACAGTAACGGGATTACCATTAACAATAAGTGAAAATCCAGCAAATAACGTAATAAAAGTGTATTATGTAAAGGATAGTTTCGGTTATACAGTAGAGTATTATTATGGTGGAACAAAGGACGATACAAAGACAGAGAACTTATCAGCAGAGTATCAGAGTCAAGTAACAACGTATCCAGATAAAAACATAACAGGATATAAATTAGATATGGTAACAGGCATGCCGCTAACAATAACAGAAGTACCAGCAAATAACGTGATAAAAGTATACTATGTAAAGGATAGTTTCGGTTACACAGTAGAATACTACTATGGCGGAACAAAGGACGATACAAAGACAGAATCTGGCACAGGAGTATATGGAAGTCAAATAACAACATATCCAGATAAAAATATAACAGGATATAGGTTAGATCATGAAGAAGGGTTGCCATTAACAATAAGTGAAAATCCAACAAACAATGTAATAAAAGTATATTACGTAGTAGATGATGGAAATACCAAGACATTAAGCTATAAAGTAGAATACTATAAAGATAATGTAAAGGTAGAAGGGGACGATGAGCCAAGAACAGTAACAGTACAAGCACTAGCACCAAATACTATAGCAATAGATAGATCATTAATAGAAAATAACAGTAAATATATTGGATACAAACTAGATCATACAGTTCCAGCAACAGTACCAGATGTGGTAGATGATGGAACGACAATCAAAGTATACTATGTAAAAGATAGTTTCGGTTATACAGTAGAGTATTATTATGGTGGAACAAAGGACAATACAAAGACAGAGAACTTGTCAGCAGAGTACCAGACTCAAATAACAACGTACCCAGACAAGAATATAACAGGATATAAACTAGATACAGTAACCGGATTACCATTAACAATAAGTGAAAATCCGGCAAACAATGTAATACATGTGTACTACGTAAAGGATAACTTTGGCTACAGAGTAGAGTACTACTATGATGGCTCTATTGATGATGCAAAGACAGTAACGGAAGCAGCAGAATATCAAAGTGAGGTTACAACATATCCAGATAAAAATATAACAGGATATAGGTTAGAGCATGAAGAAGGATTACCATTAACAATAAGTGAAAATCAGGCAAACAATGTAATAAAAGTATATTACGTAGTAGATGATGGAAATACCAAGACATTAAGCTATAAAGTAGAATACTATAAAGATAATGTAAAGGTAGAAGGGGACGATGAGCCAAGAACAGTAACAGTACAAGCACTAGCACCAAATACTATAGCAATAGATAGATCATTAATAGAAAATAACAGTAAATATATTGGATACAAACTAGATCATACAGTTCCAGCAACAGTACCAGATGTGGTAGATGATGGAACGACAATCAAAGTATACTATGTAAAAGATAACTTTGGCTATACAGTAGAGTATTATTATGGTGGAACAAAGGACGATACAAAGACAGAGAACTTGTCAGCAGAGTACCAGGCTCAAATAACAACGTACCCAGACAAGAATATAACTGGATATAAACTAGATAGAACAGAAGG
Source organism: uncultured Lachnospiraceae bacterium (assembly GCA_964470175.1). GTDB lineage: Bacteria > Bacillota > Clostridia > TANB77 > CAG-508 > Scatovivens. The sequence continues at coordinate 3,384 of CAYYBL010000075.1, forward strand.
CTTGCCATTAGAAATAACAGAAGTACCAGCAAACAATGTTATAAAAGTATACTACAAAAAAGATAATTTTGGATACACAATAGAATACTACTATGATGAAACAAAAGATACTACAAAAACGGAGAATCTATCAGCAGAATATCAAAGTCAAATAACAACACATCCAGATAAAAACATAACAGGATATAAATTAGATAGAACAGAAAACTTGCCATTAGAAATAACAGAAGTACCAGCAAATAACATGATAAAAGTATACTATGTACATGAAACATATACACTAACGTATGATTATAATGGAGGAGAGTTACCAGAAGGAAAGACAAATCCATCAGAATACACTGTAAATAGTGATAGCATAACATTAAATAATCCAGAAAAAGAGGGATATATATTCATAGGATGGACGGAATCAGAAAATGATGAGCCAGTATTAAATAAAGTAATTGAACCAGGAACAACAGGAAATAAGACATTAAAGGCAAATTATGAATTAGATCCAACTCAAAGGAAGACACTAAAATATTACATAAAATACTATAAAGATGGAATCCAAGAAGGAAGTACATTAGAGAAGACAAAAGATGTACAAATAGCAGAACCAAATACTATAGAAATAGATAGATCATTAATAAGTGATAATAACAGGTATGTAGGATATAAATTAGATCATACAAATCCAGAAATAGTGCCTGATGTAGTAGATAATAACACTACAATACATGTATACTATGTAAAAGATTATTTCGGATACACAGTAGAATACTACTACGATGAAACGAAAGATAACACAAAGACAGAAACAGGAAGTGCTGAGTACCAGGATCAAATAACAACGTACCCAGACAAGAATATAACTGGATATAAACTAGATAGAACAGAAGGCTTGCCATTAGAAATAACAGAAGTACCAGCAAACAATGTAATAAAAGTATACTATATACACGAGACATATACACTAACGTATGATTATAATGGAGGAGAATTACCAGAAGGAAAGACAAATCCACTAGAGTACAATGTAAATGATAGTATAACATTAAATAATCCAGAAAAAGAAGGATACATATTCATAGGATGGACAGAATCAGAAAATGATGAACCAGTGTTAAATAAAGTAATTGAACCAGGAACAGCAGGAAATAAAGCATTGAAAGCAAATTATGAAATAGATCCTAGCAAAACTAAAACATTAAGCTATACAATTGAATACTATAAGGATAACGTAAAAGCTGATAGTGATACAGAATATGTGTCTGTACATATTTCTCATTCAAATGAAGTTACAATTGATAAAGACAAGATAAATATTACTGATAAATATGATGGATATGAATTTGACTATACTGATCCGGCTACAATACCAGATACTATTACTTCAGAAGGTGTAATTAAGGTATATTATAAGAGAAGAAATGATTTAAAATACACAATTCATTATAAAGAAGAAGGAACAGAGGCTATACTTCATGCAGATAAAGTAGTAGAAAACCAGACATTTGGAGAAGTAATCATAGAAACGGCAGAGGATATCGAAGATTATGACGTGATAGAGACATCAAGTATAGGAATAACAATAGGAACAGGATTGAATGAATATACATTCTACTATAAAGCAAAAGAATATGATTACAGAATAGAATACTACTATAATGGAATAATTGATGACACATTAACTGAAACAGGCAAGGCTAGAAAACGTACAATTATTGAAACATATGAAAACAAAAATAAAGAAGGATATGAATTTGAGGAAGTTACAGGAATTCCGCTTTCAATATCAGATACAGAAGAAAATGTTATAAAGGTTTATTACTTACCAATTAGAAAGATAACAGTAAATCACATTGATAAAAAGGATGATTCAATAATTGAAAAAGAAGAGTATACAGGTAAAGAAGGATATACAATAAATACTGCTGCAAAAGATATGCCAGGATATGTTTTAGTAGAAAAACCAGAAATAGAAGAGTATACATATTCAGAAGATGAAGTAATAGTTAACTACTATTATTCTAAAGCATCAAGTGGAGTTATAGAGAAACATATTGATAGATTAAATGGAAAACTATTAGCAGACACTCAAATATATGAAGGAGTTGAAGGAACTCCATATACAACAAGTCCTAAGGAAATTGAAGGATATGTACTTGATGAAATGCCTGAAAAAGCTTCAGGAGAGATGACACCAGAATTAATAGAAGTAAAATATTATTATTTGCCGATTGTAAAATTAGTGGTTAAATATGTGGATCTTAAGACAGGAGAAGAAATAAGCGAAGTAGTAAATAATGAAGAGATACAATCTAGAATTGAAGAAGAAAAAGAATATGATGACACGTATATAACACAAGAAAAAGAATTCAAAAATTACTTAAGGATAAATAATAAAACATTTTATAAAATGTATTTTGCAAATCATCCAGATGAACTTGAAAATTCAGGAGTACAGTCAGTAGATGAGTATCTTCAAATTAATAATATTGATCCAAAAGAAACCTACACACCAGATAATGCAAAAGGAAAAGTGGAAGTGGTAGTAAGTACTGATGGAACATATGATAGAAATATAGAGGTAACATATTATTATAGTGCAGAAAGAAATGTACAAGTAAGGTATATTGATAAAACAACAGGGGAGGAATTAACAGAAGAAACAATAGTAGGACCTGATGGAGAAGAATATGATTTAACAGATGAAACCAAAGAAATTGAAGGATATACTTTAGTACAAATACCAGAGAGTACAAAAGGAATTTATCAAGAAGATAATGCTATAATATTCTACTACTATGCAAAAAATACACAGGTTAATGTAAAACATGTTGATAAAGACACGGGAAAAGTAATAGAAGAAGAACAAATAAAAGGATATGCTGGTAAAGAGTATAGTTCTAAAAAGAAGACATATAATGATTATGAATATGTATCTACAGTAGGAAATGTATCAGGAAATATGAGTGAAAAAGTTGAAGAAGTAATTTACTATTACAGAAAGAAACCAGCGGAGAATCCAAATACTAATGTAAATACGACTACAAATAACAATATAATAACTAACAATAATATAATCATTAACAACAACACAACTATTATCAACAATACATATACTTATATAGAACCAAATAAATCAAGTGAATCAAAGGTACAAATAATAAATGTACCATCAGACGAACCAGCTAAACAAGTAATCGTGGAAAGCAGTGAAAAGGAAAAGGTTTATACAGAGAAAGAAAAGGTTCAACCTGAAGAAAAAGAGAAGATTCAATCTGAAAATGCAGTAAAAGAGCAAGTACCAAATTCGGGAGACAACACACCAATAATAGCATTTAGCACAATAATAGTAGTAGTGATGGCAAATATTGTTTTATATATACTAACAGGAAAAAAAGTATATATTAAGTGATAATTAAAATAATAAAAGCCTTAGTAATACAACATTTGAAGTGATAAAATGAATGCAATACGTGTTTTTGCGTTTACATTTATTTTATCACTTCAGCTTTTCCCTAGAATTTATGCTTCTTTTTTACATTTTCGCTAAAAACAAGTAAAAAAGAGTATGAAACACTACGGAATAAAGCGTTGTAAAGCTATGGCTTTTTGCCTTTTTTACCAAAATATGGTATAATGTATATGTGAAGGTAATATAATAAAAAAAACATATAATTCTTATGGGACAAGAGATCTATTCTTTATGTCTATTTTTTAACCCACCGCAGTTAACATAATAAGTTATAAATAATATAACAAAAATACAGAAATATATTAAATAATTTTAATAATATTATCATGA
>CAYYBL010000076.1:0-7085 GCA_964470175.1 uncultured Lachnospiraceae bacterium
GGGGAAAATATAGAGAAGAAAATGGTAGACTTGTTATGCCTGTATCTGTTCGTTTAAATCATGCCATTGCGGATGGATATTTGGTTGCAAATGTATTCCGTTTATTAGAGCAAGAAATTAAGTTGTTTATTAAATGATAAAAATCTTATGATAGAAGCTTTTCAATACGGATACGAATCTTATTGTGGTAAAGATAAGGAGCAAGTATTACCAGAAAAAGATATAGATGATGATTTAAAAAAGAAGAATAGTTTTGCATACGAAATGATTGATAATAATGAAATAGTAACCTTAACAACAAATAGTAATTTGTCATTAAGAATGGAGTGATTTTGTGATGTATAAATACATATATAAAACGCCTAAGCAATTTTCAAATATGATAATGAATAGTGATGGAGAATATTTAACGGGTTTATGGTTTGAGAATTCAAGAGATACATTAAAACATAATCTAGATTGTGAAGAAAAAGAATTGACAATATTTCAAGAAACAAGCAAATGGTTAGATTTATATTTTAGTGGTAATATTCCTGATTTTATACCTAAGTATAGAATAGATAAATTAACATCTTTTAGAAAAGAAGTTATAGATATAATGAATACTATTGATTATGGAAAATTATTAACTTATAATGATATTTCTAAAATTATAGCAAAGAAAAGAAACATAGCAAAAATGTCAGCACAAGCAGTTGGTGGAGCTGTAGGTTGGAATCCAATTTGTATAATTATTCCTTGTCATAGAGTTATAGGCGCAGATGGTAGTTTGACAGGTTATGGCGGCGGAATAAACAATAAAGTAGAATTATTAAAATTAGAACGAATTGATATATCAAAATATTTTGTACCTAAAAAAGGTACAGCAATATAAATTACAAGTTAATGTTTAGATTGGAGATATTAATTATGGCATTTGATTTTAAGAAAGAGTATAAAGAATTTTATATGCCTAAAAATAAACCAAGTATTGTTAAAATTCCCAAAATGAATTATATTGCAGTAAGAGGAACAGGAAATCCTAATGAAGAAAATGGAGATTATCAAAAAACAATAGGCTTATTATATGGTATAGCTTATACAATAAAAATGAGTTATAAAGGAACTCATAAGATAGATGGATTTTTTGAATATGTTGTTCCACCACTTGAAGGATTTTGGTGGCAAGATGGTATGAAAGAATCTATTGATTATAATAACAAGGACGCAATGCATTTTATATCCATTATTAGATTACCAGATTTTGTAACGAAAGCAGATTTTGATTGGGCTGTACAGGAAGCAACAAAAAAGAAAAAACAAGATTTCTCAAGAGTTGAGTTTTTAACTTATGATGAAGGAATATGTGTTCAATGTATGCATATTGGGAGTTATGATGATGAGCCAGAGACAGTTACTTTAATGCATGAATTTGCAAAAGAAAATGGATATGAGGTAGATATTACAGATAAAAGATATCATCACGAAATCTATTTAAGTGATCCAAGAAAATGTGATGTAAGCAAACTAAAGACAGTTGTAAGACATCCAATAAAGAAAATATAGGAAAAGAAGGGAAATAGTATGAAAGAAAAAAGATTTAAAAAGATTTATAGTCAAGGTGCATTTGATGGTGTAGAAATATGGGTAGATATAGAAACAGGAGTAAATTATTTGTTTAAGCAGTCAGGTTATGCAGGAGGATTAACTCCATTATTAGATGCAAGTGGTAAAGTGGTGGTTACAAGAGATTTTGAAGACTAAAGTGCAAATTATAGTTTATAAAGATATGGATTGAGTATTATGTATTCAAGAGTATATTTGTAAGTGAAGACTTACTAGTAGAAAATGAAGAGCATGCAAATATCGTGACTGCATCTACAATGATGAACTTATTCTGGATATCAGTACTTACATGGATACTTACTTATTTTAACATCTTCAAAATTGGTCTTGTTATCATGAATGCTGTTGTGCTAAGAGCATTTATATTATTAGTTATTCCAGCTATTGTTTGTTATCTAATCAAAGGAAAAGGAAAATGGATTAAACATTTACTTTTTGTTTGTTTTATCATTACGGTTGCAATGGCAGATGTAATGCTTAAGTATAATGTGACTTTATTTATGGTACTTCCTGTTATTTTAGCTGCTAGATATTATAATAAATGTTTTACTTTAGCTGCTGCAATAGCAACGACAATTATTTATATTTTTTCAGCATTGGTAGGAATAAATGTAGGTGAACAAGATTTAAATATTTATAATCCGATTTTACCTCAAGGCACTATTTTAAGTATAATCAACTAATTTATAAAAGCGAAGAGCCAGATGCTGATTACTCAGAAGATGAACATCTAATAGAATATCCAGTAGTGTATGATTATTTAATAGATTTGGGATACAATAAGGGATGTGCACCATATGCTGGAAATGCAATCTTTTTACATGTATGGAGAGGTGAAGAATCTCCTACAGGAGGATGCGTTGCTGTATCTGAAGAAAATATGGTAGAAATATTAAAAATACTTCCAGAAGGTACTGTAGTTACAGTTTACTAATGAAGTATTAATGTATAATAAAAAATAGGCTTGTTTTCAAGCCTATTTTTATTCATTTATCATTTTTTTAATTGTGTCATACAAATATGGTTTTAATTCTTCAATTGATACAGGTTCTTTATATATAATTGAATTAAAACATGTTGAACCAACAAGTTCAATTATCATAAATAATGTTACTTCTGGACGATCAAGATTAATATTATATTCTTTTATTCCTTTTAAGAATAAGCTATAAATACCATTTTTGTCTTCTTCGTTTGAAATATTATATACTTTAGTTATTGTTTCATTAAAGATACCCCATGATAAGTTTTTTGAAATAAACTTAAGCATAACTTGATTTTTATTTAATTTATTAATCACACGATCTATTATAAAAATCATTTGATCTGTTAGGGTGGTAAAGGTTTCTTTTTTTGACTCTTTATATGCATCATCAAATATTTTTTTTGATTTTCTATATATCAAAACATCTCTAATTTCATATTTATCTTTAAAATATAAATAAAAAGTACCTTTTCCAACATCAGCACGATCGGCTATTTCCTGAATAGAAGTGTCTTTAACACCTTTTTGAGTAAATAGTTTATATGCTGTATCTAACAATCTTGATTCTTTTGAAGCTTCTTCTGCCTTCATTTTTATTAATCCTTCTTTATAAATATATAATAATTATCACACAACTTTTCAGTAATGTCAAGATTTTTAGCTTTTACTGTTGACTATTGGTCAGTATGGTGATATACTATAAACGTTAATGACCAATGGTCAGTTTGAGAGGTGAAAAAGATGAAAGGTTTTGGCCAATTCATAGTTAAATATCGAAAATTTATATTAGTAATATCGGTACTATTATTAATTCCAGCTATAATTGGATTTTTAAAAACGAGAGTTAATTATGATATTCTAGTTTATTTGCCAGAAGATATAGAGACAGTTCAAGGAGAAAATATTTTAAAAGATGATTTTGGCATGGGTTCGTATTCAGTAGTTATTCTAGAGAATATGAAAAATAAAGATATTTTAGAACTAGAAAAGAAAATAAGAGAAATTGATCAGGTTGCAATGTGTGCTAGTACAGCTGATGTGTTAGGTACAAAAATACCAATTGATTTCTTACCAGAGGAAATTAAAGATAAAGCATATAAAGATGGGACAACCATAATGGTTGTAACTTTTAAGGGTGGAATATCTGATGACGAAACACTACTTGCAATAAAGGATTTAAGAGCTGTTACGGATGAAAGAGTAAAAGCAAGTGGAATGTCTGCTCTTGTAGTTGATACAAAAGAGTTAGCTGATTCAGAAACGGTAATGTATGTTGTTATATCTGTTATTTTATGTATTATTATTTTGCAGATTTCGCTAGATTCATATTTCGCACCATTTTTAATGCTTTTGAATATTGGCATAGCGATTATTTATAACATGGGTTCTAATTATTTTTTGGGAGAGATTTCATATATTACTAAGGCGATAAGTGCAGTTTTGCAACTAGGCGTTACGACTGATTTTGCTATTTTTCTATATCATACCTATATTGACGAAAAGATCAAGAATTCCGACAAAAATGAATCAATGGCAATAGCAATCAATAAAACTTTAGTATCTGTTGTTGGAAGTTCTTTAACAACAATTGCTGGTTTTTTAGCATTATGTGCAATGAGATTTTCACTTGGTAAAGACATAGGAATAGTAATGGCTAAAGGTGTTTTAATGGGAGTAATATGTGTAGTAACAATACTACCTTCTTTGATACTTCAATTTGATAAATTGATAGAGAAAACAAGACATAAAGTAATTTTCCCTAGATTTGTAAAACTAAAAGAGGTAATCATTAAATACTATTGGGTATTTATAATTATATTTATAATTGTTATTCCAATTGCATTTAATGGATATAGAAACACCAAAGTATACTATAACTTAGATAGATCATTGCCTAGAAATTTACCAAGTATTGTTGCTAATGCAGAGCTTAAGGAAAAATACAATATGGTTTCGACAGAATTATTGATAGTCAATAAAGAACTATCAGATGAAACTATAAACAAGATGATAAATGAAATAAAAAATGTTGAAGGTATTGAATGGATACTAGGGATTTCAGAACTAAGAGATTATGGAATACCGACAGAAATGTTACCTGATGAAATTTTAAATAAATTAGAGACAGACAAATATCAATTGATACTACTTAATTCAAAATATGAAATGGCAACAGATGAACTAAATAGTCAGATTGATGAAGTAAATACTATAGTCAAACAATTTGATAAAACAGCAATTCTTGTAGGAGAGGGACCACTTACAAAGGACCTTGTCGAGATAAGTGACCATGACTTTAAAAGTGTTAATACATATTCAATTGGTGCAATTTTTATAATAATGATTTCTGTATTAAAATCTTTATCACTACCACTTATATTAATAGCAGTAATTGAATTTGCAATATTCATTAATATGGGAATACCATGCTATACAGGAACGGTCTTACCATTTGTTGCAACAATTGTTGTAGGGACAATTCAATTAGGAGCAACGATTGATTATGCAATCTTAATTACAACAAAATACATAGTTTGTAGGAAAGGTGGAAAGTCTAGCCGCGAATCAATAGATTTCGCTTTAGGGTCTTCGATTTCTTCAATATTTATTAGTGGCTTATGTCTATTCGGAGCAACTATCGGTGTTGGTTTATACTCAAAAATTGAAATGATAGGATCACTTTGTATATTAATGGCAAGGGGAGCGATAATAAGTATGTTAATAGTAATATGTACATTACCAGCTTTCCTTACATTGTTTGATAAATTGATAACAAAAACGACTTTAGGAATGAGAAATATATGTGGAAAAGAGGATGATAAAAATGAAGATGCTTAAAAAAGCAGTATCAGCATTATTATTGTGTTCAATGATGTGCTACACAATGCCAATAATGGCTTTTACTAATGATGAAAATGTCTATGTAAAGATGGATTCAAATGGAAATCCATATAAGACTATAGTTACAACTACAGAAGTGGATCAAGAAGGAAACGAAGAAATTGCAGAAACAGAAGTGTCAAAGGAATTACCATATGAGTGTAATATTTCATATACATTAAATGGTCAAACTATCGATGAGAAAGATATAGTTGGAAAGTCTGGAAAAGTAACTATAAAGCTAGAATTTACCAATAAGCTATCAAATGATGTGAAAATTAATAATACAGTTGAAAAAATATATACACCCATAATAGTAGTGGCTGGTACAATCATAGATAATGAGAATAATTCAAATATAGAAGTTACAAAAGGAAAAGTAATTGATAATGGAAATAAGTCTATTGTGGTTGGAGTAGCACTTCCTGGAATGGAAGAAAGTCTAAAGCTACCTAGTGATATGGATGTAGATATTCCAAGTAATATAGAAATAAAAATGGATACGAAGAACTTTGAACTCAATAATGTAATGATGTTTACATCAACAAAATTATTTGATAAAACAATAGATTTTGATGAAGAGATAGATGAATTATATGATTCTATTAATTCATTACAGGATGCAGCAAATGAGTTAGAAGATGGTACTAATAAATTAAAAAACGGGACAATAAAGTTAAGTGATGGTGCAAGTGAATTAAACAATGGAGTTGGAACCTTGAGTGGTGGTGTAAGCACATTAAAAGAAGGAACGACAAAAGTAAATGATGGAGCAAAGGCATTAAATAGTGGGACAGGTGCATTAAAAAATGGTACTACACAATTAAAAGATGGGGCAGAAAAATTAGATGTGGGAACTACCCAAATAAAAGCGGGTGCAGAAAACTTGGCTACTGGTACGTCATCATTAAATGAAGGAGCAAGTAAACTTGCTACAGGGATTTCACAATTAAATTCAGGTGTTGGATCAGCATATAGTGGTGCTCAAAATGTTGATGTAGGAGCTTCTAAAGTTAGTTCTGGAGCAAGTAATCTAGCTAGTTCAATAGAAGGATTGGGAGGAGGTATTGGCGAAGTAACCTCTGGAGTACAAAGTATTCGTGATAATGCTACCAATCTTGCAAATTCAGCATCTAGTTTGAAAGCTTTAGCAAGTAGTTATAATGGTCAAACAGTAACAGCAGTAGTTGATGTTAGCACAGTTATATCTCAAATAGATAGTATTAAATCTGTTGTATCATCATCAATATCTGGAATAGATGCAGCAAATGGTGCACTTAATGCGGCAAAACAAATATTAGATGAAAAAGGAGAAGATTCATCTAGTATACAAGCTGCTATTAACAACAACAATGCTAATATAGGAACTTTAAATGGATATTTAGGACAATTAGAAAGCTATAAAGGGACAATTACTTCATCATCTTCTAATTCTGCAACCTATGATATTTCTGGAGTAGTTCAGGGATTAGAACAATTATCTCAAGGACTTCAAGCACTAAGTACAGGAGCAGCAAGTGCTTCTGATGGACTTTCAAAAATTCAAAATGGCGTTCAAAATGATTTACTAAATGGAGCTAAGACATTATCTGCTGGAGCAAGTACACTCGCTGAA
>CAYYBL010000077.1:0-6756 GCA_964470175.1 uncultured Lachnospiraceae bacterium
TCCTCAGTTGCAACTTCTGTACATTCTTTATAATTTGTAGGATAAGCTTTTACTGGATCTATTTTAAAGCTATCAGCCTTATCTCCTAAATAATCTTTTATAAATCCAGCCATTATTTCAGTATTTCCAACTTCAACATTTCCAACATTATAGTTTTCATCTGCTCTAGAAAAATATGCAATTAAAATTCTTTTTGAACTCTTAGTATTATTTTCTGTTTCGCTTTCATCATTAATTGTATTATTATTCTCTGTAAGTGTAGTTCCAAGTGATTTACTTGTATCATTGTGATTATTACTATTATTCAAGCTGTCATTACTAATTAAAACAATCAAGCCTATTACTACAACTAAAACAATAATTATTGCAACTATAATTCCTATTACTTTTTTATTCATTATTAATCACTCCTATATCCAATTTTCTATTTTATTACGAGCATTTTTGCAATCTGCACCTCTAATAGCTAAACAATCATTTAATACATTTGCACCTTTACATATTCTTTTTACATCACTTGGTACACTTGCTAAACCAGAGCCTTCATGTGTTGTTACTATTCGAATAGTTTTCCCTGTAAAATCTAATTCTTTTAGGGCTGTTTCAAGCTCTGGTGCATAAGTTCCCCAATATATTGGTGACATTATATAAATAACTTCATATTCTGATATATCTGAAATATTTTCTTTGATTGGTGCATTTCCTACTCTTCGCTTTGCCTCTTGAATACAAGTATTATAATCTGCTGAATATGGTACTTGTGGCTCTACTTTAAATAACTCTGCGCCTGTAATATCTCTTACATATTCTGCAATATATTCTGTGTTTCCTTTATCAATATAACCAACTGCATAATTTTCATCTGCCCTTGAAAAATATATAACTAAACTTTTCTTATCCTTATAACTTTCCTTGTTTCCTCCAAATAATCCCATTTTAATATCTCCCTTCTAATATGATGATGCTTTAGATTGTTTAATAATCCAAGTATCATTTACCTTTTCTAATAATACATCCTGTCTTAATCTCCACCATGATTTACCAAATCCAAATGGAGAAGCGAGTGTTTTAGCTTTTCCAATTATTGTAGCCTTATCTCCATTTATATTTACTTCAATGCTCTCATGCACTGTTTCATAATATTTAAGTTCTCCACTTAAAACTGAATTTATATAATCTTGTTTTAATTGTCTTTTCCCTGTCATATGAATAAGTACATAATCATCTGCAAGTATTTCATTTAATGTATCTTTATCTTTATTTATACTTGCATCACATAGCTTTATATATAGTTCTTTAACACTTTCTCTATCTTCCATATTTTTTCCTCAAATTTATTCTTTTCATCATTCTTTATTGTTCTTTTACCACTATTTTGAATAAATAATATTGATAATATAATAATAAATGCAATAGCTAACAAAAAAAACAATATTAACAATTTTTGTTTCATATATACACTACCTTATTTTAAATTTGCTTTGAAAAAATTCTCCATTTTATCAAAAGGAATAACTTCTAAATTATCATATAAATCTGTATGAACTGCATCAGGAATAATCATAAGTTCTTTATTTTCCGTATATTTTCCATTTTTTATCATATCATTATAAGCATCTTTACTAAAATAGCAAGAATGAGCTTTTTCTCCATGAATAATTAAAACTGCATTTCTAATTTCTCCAGTAAATGAATGCTCAGGTGTATTTATAAACGAAAGGCTTGAAGTCATATTCCATCCACCATTAGAATTAAGGCTTCTTTTATGATAAGCTCTTCCTTTATAGTATTCACTATAATCTTTAACATAGAATGGCATATCATCTGGAACAGGAAGTTCTAAACATCCTCCACCTAACTTATAATCTCCATTTTTATAATCTGCAATTCTCTGAGCATTTAAATTCTTCTTTAATTCATATAGCTCATCTTCAGTTGTAGCATCAAAATATCCATTATGATTTACTCTACTCATATTATACATTGTTGAACAAACAGTAGCTTTTATTCTTGTATCAATACTAGCAACATTTAAGGCTAAACCTCCCCAACCACAAATACCAATAATTCCTATTTTTTCAGGATCAACATTTTCTTGAATTGATAAGTAATCTACTGCTGCCCCAAAATCCTCTGTGTTTATATCAGGAGATGCAACATTTCTAACTTTTCCAGAACTTTCTCCTGTAAAAGAAGGATCAAATGCAATGGTCAAAAAGCCTCTTTCTGCCATAGTTTGTGCATATAATCCACTACATTGTTCTTTTACTGCTCCAAAAGGTCCACATACAGCAATTGCTGGAAGCTTTCCTTCAATATCTTTTGGCTCATACATATCAGCTACTAATGTTATTCCAAATCTATTATGAAAAGTTACCTTTCTATGATTTACTTTTTCACTTTTAGGGAATGTTTTATCCCATTCTTGAACTAAATTTAATTCTTCATTCATCTTTTTTACCTCCATATTTATTTTAATAACAATGACATTTTTTAAATTCTTTTTGAATTTTTTTTGGCATATTTTCTAATGGCATATTTTTTACATTTTCTTCTGTTCCATCTCTTAATGCTTCAGTATAGTACCATTCTTTAAATTCAATTAAACTTAATGTTTCTTTTAATTTATTTATTTCATTTATTACATTTTCCTTTTGTTTTTTGAAAAGATTCAGCCTATTTTCAAGTGTCGAATCTCCATCTTTACACCAATTCATAAATTCTTTTATTTCAGTTAATTGCATTCCAGATTTTTTTAAATATTGAATAACTCTTAAAGCTTCTACTTCTTCTTCTGTGAAAACTCTATTACCTGCTTTATTCTTTTTTAAGTTTTTAAATAATCCAATATTATCATAATATCTTAATGTTGGTACTGTTACATTCATTTTTTCAGCTACTTCTGAAATAGAAAATTCCAAAATCCTCACCTCCAAATTATCATTGATTATTATCTTTATACACTATATTATCTAAAGTTAACTTTAGGTCAATAGTTTTTAGAAAGAAAGTTAAAAATTTTCAACTTTCTTTTTAATATAATAATCATAACGATAAATTACTATTTATCTTATAAAATTAGTAAATGTTATTTGTTCTTGTTCTGGCATTGTTATGCCTGCTTTTTTACCTGCTTCTTGACATTTTAAATAATAAGCCATATTTCTGCCAAGTATTCTCATTATTTGCATTCCTTCTTCATCTTTTTTAACTTCTTCTGGATTTCCACCATGTACCATATTCCAATATCTCGAAGAAATAATTGGCATTTGATTCATTGCAAAATACTTATTTAATTGATCAAATGTAGCTGTTGTTCCTGCTCTTCTTGCAGATACTATGCTAGCTGCAGGTTTTAATCTAAATAAACCTGGATTTGTAAATGTTGAATAAAACAATCTATCCATAAAAGAACTTATTGAACCTGTTGCAGCTGCATAATGAACAGGACTTCCAAAAACAAATCCATCTGCTTCTTTGCATTTCTCTGCAAATTCATTTACTACATCATTAAACACACATTTACCATTTTCAAAACATTTGCCACAAGCAATACAACCTGATATAGGTTTTACTCCAATCCAAAATATTTCTGTTTCAATTCCTTCTTTATTTAATTCTTTTTCAACCTCTGTTAAAGCTGTATAAGTACATCCTTCTTTATGTGGTCCTCCATTTACTAATAATACTTTCATTCTATTTTCTCTCCTTTACATATCACTCATTCTTTATCAAGATGTTAACAATATTACAATTTTACGAACATTTAATTTAACTAAAATATATCATATTAATTATTGATTATCAATTATCATATAGCATTTCTAGATCATCTTTTGAATAAGGAATTTTCAAAATATTGCATTTTAATATTTATGTATTTCTTATATTAAAATGTAATAATTATAAAATGCTTAATTTATAGCCCTACTCTCCCCTTTCGCCATTTTTTTATAAATTAAAAAAAAAGAAGGCTTTTGCACCTTCTTTAAAAATCTATTTATAACTACATAGCTTCTCTATATAATCTAATAAAGTCTTCTTTTGTTACTTCTCTTGGATTTCCAGGTTTACATGGATCTTCCATTGCTTTTTCTGCAAGCATCTCTATATCTTCTTCCTTGCAACCCGTATCTTTTACCGTAATAGTAACTCCACATTCTTTAGATAGTTCCTGAATTTTCCATACAAAAGTATTTATTACGTCTTGGTCATTTAACTGCTTAGCATCAGGTCTCCCAATATGACATAAAATTTCTCTAAATCTATCAGCACATACCTCTCCATTAAATCGCATTACAGTTGGGAGTAAAATTGCATTTGCTATTCCATGAGGAGTATCATAAACTGCTCCTAATTGATGAGCCATAGAATGAACTATTCCTAATCCAACGTTTGAAAATCCCATTCCTGCCATATATTGAGCCATAGCCATATTTTCAACTGCAATTGGGTCTTTTTCGTTTACTGCTTTTGCTAAATTTTCAAATATTAATTCGATGGCTCTCATATGAAACATATCTGACATAGTATTATGAGCCTTTGTTATATATCCTTCAACTGCATGTGTTAATGCATCTAATCCAGTTGCAGCAGCTGTCATTTTTGGAAGAGATTCCATTAGTTCTGAATCTACTATTGCTAAAATTGGGATATCATGTGGATCAACACATACCATTTTTATTTGTCTTTCCTCATCTGTTATAACATAATTTATAGTAACTTCTGCTGCAGTTCCATGAGTAGTTGGAAGTGCAATTATTGGTAAACCTTTATTTTGAGTATTTGAAAGTCCATTTAATGATTTTACATCAGCTCTATCTGGATTAGTCATTAATATTGAAATTCCTTTTGCTGTGTCAATAGCAGAACCTCCACCAACAACTACTATTAAATCTGCATTAATACTTTTACATACTTCATATCCATCCAATACGTTTTTTATTGTTGGATTTGGTTTTACTTCAGAATACAAAGTATAGTCAATTTTTTCTTCATCTAGTAAATCTGATACTTTATTGATTAGCTTACAATCAACAAGTCCCTTATCTGTAACTAATAATACTTTTTTGAATCCTCTAGATTTTATTTCTTCTGGTAATTCATTTCTACAACCTCTCCCAAAAATTGAAGTTTCGTTTAATACAAATCTTTCTGACATAAATTATTCCTCCTTAATTATTTTTCTTTAGTAATTTATTATAGTTCTACTTGTTATTTATTTTATACATAAAGTATATCATTATTTAATAATGATATACAATGTTTAATTATTTTTTTATTTGAACAAAAGGTTTTATTTTATATGAAATACGTAGCACTTTCCTGTAAAATAAAAAAAGAGAACAGGCAAAAAAAGGAAGTGCCCAAGGGTCATATAACCCGAGGGCACTTTTGCCATACATTTTTTTATCTTTCTTCATCATCAAACTCTTTTCTTTTTTCCAATAAATGATTGATTCCTATTTCAAGTACATTTTCACTTTCTAAAAAAATAAATTTACTAAATAAGTCTGCACAATCATAATAAAAATCTTCAGGAGAATCATAATAAATTCCTTCTGATTTTTTATAATTAGTGAGTTCATTTTTATAAAGTGGATTTGAAAACAATTCCTTTTTAAATACCAAAAATGAAGGTTTTTCATTTTTGAAAATATTATAGCATATAGGAGGCTCCGTTAAATATATTTTTTTCAATTCCGAAAATGGTTTCATATTTCTTTTTTTTCCCCATCCGTGAATGAGATAATGCTGAAACAGATGCAAAACCAAATTCACCTGCTACAGTTTGACCAACATAACCATTATAATCGACTATTACATAAGCATCAGATTTTAACATTGTATCTAAATAAGATTTTTGCAAATCAACAGGATTCATATGCTCTTCTCCTTTAAATTTAACAAAACCATCTTCTGAATTAATTGGTGTCCATTCTTCTCCAGGAGCTAAAATTATATGACCAGCATTTCTTAATTTATTTGCCGTCTCAACTACTTTTGACCATACTGGTTCATGAAAACTTCCTCCAACTGTTATTTTCATTTTTTTACTCCTTTATAACTTATTTTTATATAGTATATCATAATTTTTTATTAATTAATGAGGTCCTGCGAAATTAATCGCAGGACCTCATGTTTAATACAATATACTACTTTACCTTAGGTTTTTATGCCGAGCACACCTTCAAGCAAGACGTAAGTACTGTTCCGGTGAAGCAACCCCATTTTATAAGGGTTCTCCCTCCATCGTTGAGTGGCTCAAGAAGCATAACTTCTTCCCCACAAGGAACAGCTGTAATTACATTGCCTTCACAATCTCTTACATTCGCGCCTATTGAAGGTTTTATCTTGGCATATCCAAAACCTTCTTCGGGACACTCTTCATAGTTGCATTCATCTTCATCAGCATAGCAACAACCTGAATCAGACCAGATTGCACTTGCAATGACAGATCCGAAAAGGCCATTCCAACGAACCCAGCATCGGCCGGTTGTCTCATCATAACTAATGAATTCGACTGCATAGCCTGCAGGAATCGCTGTTATGATGTTTCCGTTTTCGTCTCGAAGATTCGCATCAACTGCCAGCTGAACGATATATCCGCCAGATTGGTAGATTTCATCGTATGTGGGCTCTGTGGGCTCACAACAAACAACGTATGGTGGATGCAATAAAAGCGTGGTATATACATACCCTTGATATCCATTGTACATGATATAAGTTATGTCACCACTTCTTCCTATTGACTCT
>CAYYBL010000078.1:0-6755 GCA_964470175.1 uncultured Lachnospiraceae bacterium
CATATCTATATCTCACAATGATCAGAATTTTTTATAGTTTTTTTAACAATTTTTTTGCCATCTTCTTTATAATTTTCTTCAAAAATATTATCAAGTGTATGCCATGCAAGAAGTGCACATTTCACTCTAGCAGGCATATGTGAGATATTTTTGAAGGCAATTGCATCTTCAAGAATTTCCATTTCTTTTTCATCTGTAATTTGTCTATCAATCATTCCAATAAATGTTTTAATAATGTTCTTAGCTTCTTCTATAGTCTTACCTTTTAAGGTATCTATCATTATTGAAGTAGATGCTTGTGAAATTGCACAACCATGACCAGTAAAAGCCATATCTTCTATCACATCACCATTCATTTTGACTTCAAGCGTAATCTCATCACCACAGCTTGGATTATGTCCCAACTCTTCAAAATCTTTATTTTCAAGCTTTTTCTTATTATATGAATTCATTGCGTGTTCCATTATTAAGTCATTATACATCTGCTCTAACTCGTCCAATTTTTTCTCCTTTATTCTGGATATACCATATTTTCTTCTTTAATGTTATATAAAACTTCATTCAAATATTTCTTTGCTTCATATTTTGCAACTGCAAGATTTTGATCTAAATAATTTCCACAAGAATATTCATCTGCACCTGGGATATCTCCTTCAAATTTTTCTATAAATTCAAACATTCTTGTAATTATTTGGGTGACATCTTTACTTCGTAGATTTCCTTTAAATATCACATAAAAACCCGTTCTACATCCCATAGGGCCAAAATAAATTGTCTTCTTTTTGTATTCTTCATCATTCCTTAAAAATGTTGCTCCTAAATGCTCTATTGTATGCACTTCAGCTGTATTCATTGCTGGCACAATATTAGGTTCTTTCATTCTAATATCAAATGTAGTTGCTAAGACATTTCCTTCATCATCATAATCTTTTCTAGAAACATAAATTCCTCTTTTTAGCAATTTATGATTTACCTTAAAACTTTCTATTTTTTCCATAGATATTATTCCTTTACCATATATTTTTCAAATAACCCATATGCTTTTTTTAGTCCCATTATCAATTTATCTACATCTTGCTTTGTATTATAAAAATAAAAACTTGCTCTACAAGTAGAATCAATTTCAAATGACCTTAAAAGAGGTTGTGCACAGTGATTTCCAGATCTCACACATACTCCCTCCATATCAAGTACACTCGCAACATCATGTGGATGAACACCTTTTATATTAAATGATATTGTAGAAGTATGTTTTTCTTCATCACTTGTCATATATAAATCCAAAAACTCAAGTTTCTTAAGCTCATTTTTAGCATATTGCACAACTTCATTCTCAATTTTTTCTATATTTTCATATCCCATATTTTCTATGTAGTCAATTGCAGCACCAAGTCCTATAACTCCTTCAACATTTTGTGTCCCTGCTTCAAACTTATTTGGAAGTGGTGCAAAGGTAGTATCTTGCTCATATACATATTCTATCATATCTCCACCCATCAAAAAAGGCTTCATATTATTTAAGATTTCTTTTTTACCATAAAGTACGCCTATTCCAAGTGGTGCAAGCATCTTATGCCCTGAAAATCCAAAGAAATCACAATCTAACTTTTGAACATCAATCTTCATATGAGGTATACTCTGAGCTCCATCTACTATACAAATAGCACCTTTTTTATGAGCAATTTTTACTATTTTTTCAACATCATTTATAGTTCCCAAAACATTTGAAACATGAGTAATTGAAACGATCTTTGTTTTATCTGTGATCTTTGACTCAATCTCTTCATCAGTGAGAACATAGTCATCATTTACGTACATATACTTAAGTATGGCTCCTGTAGCCTTTGCAACATTTTGCCATGGAACAAGATTCGAATGATGTTCCATAATAGATATGACTATTTCATCACCTTCTTTTAAGTTATTAAGACCATATGAATATGCTATGAGATTTATACTTTCTGATACATTCTTTGAAAATATTATTTCTTCTCTATATCTACTATTTATAAATTTTGAAATTTTAGTTCTAACATTTTCATAAGCTTCTGTAGCATCTAAACTAAGACCATATGCTCCTCTATGAGGATTTGCATTATTTTTTTCATAAAAATCTTTTATAGCTTCTATTACTTGAATAGGCTTTTGAGTCGTTGCTCCACTATCCAAATATGCTACATTCCTATTTTCAAAAATTGGAAAATCTTTTTTTATATTACAAATATCCATTTATCTCCCCCAAGAAATTGTCATTTATAAAATCTTATCAATCTCTTCAACAACCATTGCGAAAATTGCTTTATCTTTTATGTTATTTAATATTGTATTGAATTTTGCCCTTACTAATAGCTTCAATGCTTCTTTTTCAGAAAACCCACGCGACTGCAAATAAAACAATTCTTTTTTATCAGCTTTACCACTTCCTGTAGAATGGTTTCCTATAACATCTTCTTCTGAACATAAAAGCATTGGAAGAGATAGACTCTTTGCCTTATCTGACAAAAGCATGCAACTTTCATTTTCATCACCTACTGCTTTTTTACAGCCTGTCTTAAAATCAATTGATCCTTTAAAATGTTTTCTAGCATTTCCAGTAAGTGCTCCTTGAGCATCAATATTTACATTTGATGCTTTTCCTCTCATATCCACTATATAATTTATATCAATTAAATCATTGTCTTTGCCAAGGTATATTGTGTTTATTATATTATTTGCATTTTCTCCAACGACATTGGAATATAAATTTGAAATACTATTTTTAGCTCCAAAATCGATTATGGTGTATTTTATATATCCACCGTCTTCTATAATATCTTCTATGCTATAAAAATTATCTGAAACCTCATTTAGCAAATTTATTATAACTACATTAACTTTTGAATTTTTCTTTGCGCTTACTTTTAAAACCCCATTATGATATGACTTGATATCTCTTTTTGATCTATATGAAATAAATAATGTTGAAACCGTATTTTCATTTGCAATAACTTCAATATTATCTTCCAACTGGTTACTTTCTTCGTCAAAATAAAAATCAAGTTTTATTGGATTTTCCATTTTAGAATTAACTTCTATCAAAATATTTTTATTTATTTTTGATACATCTAAAAAGCCTACTCCAAAAGTAAGGTTTAAATTATCCAACTTATTCAATTCTGTTACCTTATCTTTGCCCGACTTCACATTAATATTCAAATTATTAAATGCTTTTTTTGATTTTGGAAAATCTGCATTTACTTTTATGTTATTCATACCAAAATTATTAGATGTTCTTACATTAATTTCATTTAAAGTTTTTTCCATAATACTCTTCCTTATCTAACCAATAGTTCCTTCAAGCTCAAGATTTATAAGATTATTCATTTCTACAGCATATTCCACAGGAAGTTCTTTTGAAATAGGATATGCAAATCCTCTTACAATCATAGCTTTTGCATCTTCTTCTGAAATTCCTCTACTCATAAGATAAAATATAGTCTTGTCACTAATTTTTCCAATCTTTGCTTCGTGTGAAAATTCTACCTCATCCGTTTCAATATCATTTGTTGGTATCGTATCAGAAATAGAGATATCATCAAGCATAAGTGATTCACATGATACAGATGACTTTGAATTTTTAGCATTTGACATAATTTTTATAGATGATCTATATGTGCATTTTCCACCATTTTTAGATATTGATTTTGCATTTACCACACTTGATGTATTTGGTGCATTGTGTACAGCTTTAAATCCATTATCTAAATTTTGTCCTTTTCCTGCAAATGAAATACCTGTAAACTCAGTTTTTGCACCTTTACCATTCAATATGCTCATTGGATAAAGCATAGATATATGTGAACCAAATGAACCTGAAACCCAATCTACTTCAGAATTTTCACCAATGATTGCCCTTTTTGTATTTAAGTTCATCATATTTCTTGACCAATTTTCAATAGTAGAATATCTAAGATAAGCATCATCACCTACAAATAATTCTACGCAACCTGCATGTAAATTTACTTTACTATATTTTGGAGCACTACATCCTTCTATAAAATGAAGTTTTGCACCATCTTCTACTATGATAAGAGTATGTTCAAATTGACCAGACTCTGGACTATTTAATCTAAAATATGATTGAAGCGGTATACCTACATCTATTCCCTTTGGAACATATACAAAGCTTCCTCCAGACCATACAGCTGCATGAAGAGCTACAAACTTATGATCTGAAATTGGTACACATTTCATAAAATGATCTTTCACAAGATCTGGATATTCTCTCACAGCTGTTTCCATATCAGTGTATATTACGCCTTTTTTCTTCAAGTCTTCTCTCATACTATGATATACTACTTCGCTATCATACTGAGCACCAACTCCTGCTAAGCTCTTTTTTTCTGCATCTGGTATGCCTAATCTTTCAAAAGTATCTTTTATATCTGTAGGCACATCATTCCATGAAGAACTTAATTTTGATTTTGGCTTTACATATGTAGAAATATCATCCATATCAAGTTCAGATAAATTTGGCCCCCAACTAGGAAGTGATAATTTTTCATACATATCAAGTGCATCAAGTCTTATCTTTAACATCCAGTTTGGCTCATTTTTCTTTTTTGATATTTCTTTAACTATTTCTTCATTTAATCCTTTTTTTATCTTATATTCAGGATCATCTTTCTTCGTAAAATTGTATATATTTTCATTTATATCTTCTATCTGTGTTTTCATTAATTTCTCCAAACCCTACACATTTAAATATTTTTGATAGCCTTCTCTTTCAATCTCTGTAGCTAATTTTTGTGATCCAGTAGAAACAATCTTTCCATCTACCAATACATGTACGTAATCTACTTTTAAATTGCTTAAAATCTTGTCATTATGAGTAATAATAAGAACAGCATTACTATCATTTTTGAACATTTCAATACCTTTAGAAACTGTCTTTATAGCATCTACATCCAATCCTGAATCCGTTTCATCTAATATCGCAAGTTTTGGATTTAAAACAAGCATTTGAAGAATTTCATTTTTCTTTTTTTCACCACCAGAAAATCCGACATTTAAACTTCTTTCTATGTTTTTTGGATTGATATTTAGTTCTTTCATATAATCTTCAATTTCTTTTTTGAAAGAAAAAATCTTTACAGCTTCTCCTGTAGATTTGTTTTTTGCATATTTCAAAAAATTCATTACAGAAATACCTGGTATTTCTTCTGGAAGCTGGAATGACATAAATACTCCAAGTCTTGCTATTTCATCTGTTTTCATATTTGAAATATCTTTTCCATCAAATTTTATACTTCCAGATACCTTTGTGTACTCTGGATTATTTAGTATAGCATTTGCAGTAGTTGATTTTCCAGAACCATTTGGTCCCATGATTACATGTATTTCTCCTTTATTTATCTTTAAATTTATGCCTTTTAAAATTTCCTTTTTTTCAGCATTTACATATAAGTCCTTTATGTTTAATAATTCTTGCCCCATTTTTTTATCCTTTCTAAAAACTCTTTCTTACGCATGTTCTGCATCTTTCATCATTTATATTATAGTTACAATTCAATTCATTTAAATCTAATGCTTTGTGTATATATCTTGCAATTTCATTCAATGTCTCATCTGAAACTGAAGATTTAATATTTTCAGCATCTACTTTAGCAAGTTCTTCAGAAATACCTATTACGTCCTTCAAAAAAACATACATAATGTCGTATGCTTCTATTATTTTTTTAGCTAGATCTTCTCCGTCAGCTGTAAGTTCTATCTTTCCATATGTCTCATAATTAACTAATGAGCTTTCTTTTAAATTTTTAACTGCTTTATTTGCACTAGCCTTTGAGCAGTTCATCTTACTTGCTATATCTGTAATTCTAATTTCACCATTTTGTTTTTTTAAGATATATATAACTTTTAAATAATCCTCTAAAGCTTTTGAAATCATATAACTACCCCTTTGTTAACTTCGGCTAACATTATAATATAGAAAAGTGAGATTGTCAACACATCTCACCTTAAAATAATAGATTCAAAAGTCCAAGCACAAATCCTATCACTGCACCTAAATAAATAAGTGCGTTTAATTCCTTCTTCATTATTCTTTTTATAAGTACTTCAAACTCTATGATATCCATTTCTCCTATTTTATTTTGGACAATCTCAGAAATATTTATTGTAACAAGAATCTTATGAATTTTTTGAATAACTACTTTTTCATATATATTCATTATAAAAGATACCAAATCAAAATTTGAAAAACCAATCTTAGTAGTCACACTTCCAACACTATCTTTCGTATATGATTCAAGTTCTTCTCTTACCATTTTTGTAATAAGATCTTTACCATTTTCTTCTATGTACTTCTCTATACCATTTGCTACATCTCTTGAAATAGTAGTAGCTATAGCTTTTCCACCAAGTAATCCTATAATCTTGCCCTTCATTTTTTCTTCAATTTGTGCATTTATATTATCTTCAACTAATCCTCCAATATTAGAATTTATTAATTTTTCATAAATATTTAAGGATATTTTTTTTACTACATCATCAAATGTTTTGCCATATGTTTCTTTATCAATATATTCACAAATTACAGATTCAACTTCATATTGATTTTCAGTTGTTTCATTTAAAAAATCAACTACCTTTTGTCTAACAACATTTTCAACTTCATCAGATAAAAGCTTTTGTTTTAATGTTTCTTCATTTAAAAGTTCCCTGCTTATTGCATCACCTATTGAAGCAGCAATTCTTTCTTTATTATTTGGAAT
>CAYYBL010000079.1:0-6581 GCA_964470175.1 uncultured Lachnospiraceae bacterium
TGAATTGAAAAATAAACCAGAAGTACAAAATGATGGAATAAATGGAATAGCTACGTTCGAGCGTTTAGGCTCAAAAACAGGATTTGGTGTAAGTATTAAAGAAGGAGAGTTTCCGATAGATATTACTTTAGAAAAAGGAAAACTAAATATTGAAATCTCAAATTCTAAAGGAGTAGTATTTGAACAAAATGATATCACTGAATCAAAACAGGTAGTAGCTAGTATTCCTGAATCAGGATATTATATAATATATCTTTCAGGTAAAGGAGCTACAGGATCAATGAAATATAATGTATCTGATGAAGCTTTTGATCCAGAAGTAAATGGAGTAACTCTAGAAAAACCTGATAATGAAAATACTGAAATTACAAATGAATTAAGTGAAAATAATTAGCTATAAAAAATACATACATCGTTATACGAAAGGATAAAATAATGAGTGAAGAATACGAATTAGTTGATAATTTAGAAAAATTACAAAAGATGGTAGAAAAAGTAAGAAAAGCACAAGAAGTTTTTTCAGGGTTTTCTCAAGAACAAGTTGATAAGATTTTTGAAACAGCAGCAATTGCCGCAAATCAAGAAAGAATACCTCTTGCCAAACTTGCTGTAGAAGAGACAGGCATGGGAGTGGTTGAAGACAAGGTAATAAAGAATCATTATGCTGCTGAATATATTTATAATAAATATAAAAATGAAAAAACTTGTGGAGTTGTTGAGGAAGACAGAATAAACGGATATAGAAAAATTGTTGAACCTATAGGTGTGATTGCTGCAGTTATTCCTACTACAAATCCTACATCTACAGCTATTTTTAAAACACTTATATCTTTAAAAACAAGAAATGGAATTATTATAAGTCCGCATCCTAGAGCTAAAAAATCAACTATTGCAGCTGCAAAAGTTGTGCTAGATGCAGCAGTGAAAGCTGGTGCACCAAAGGATATAATTGCATGGATTGATATGCCATCACTTGAGCTTTCAAATTATTTAATGCAAAACGCTGATATTATTTTAGCTACTGGTGGACCAGGTATGGTAAAATCTGCATATTCAAGTGGAAAGCCAGCACTTGGAGTTGGAGCACGGAAATGTACCAGCTGTCATAGATGATAGTGCAGATATAATTCTTGCTGTAAATTCTATAATTCATTCCAAAACTTTTGACAATGGAATGATATGTGCTTCTGAACAATCAGTTATTGTACTTGCTGATGTTTATGAAAAAGTTAAGGATGAATTTAGAAGAAGAGGATGTTATTTCTTAAATCCAGAAGAGACAGAAAAGATTAGGAAGACAATTATAATAAATGGTTCTGTAAATGCAAAAATAGTGGGACAAAAGGCACATACGATTGCAGAAATAGCGGGTATAAATGTTCCTGAAAATACAAAGGTTCTTATCGGAGAAGTACAAAATGTAGATATTTCTGAGGAATTTGCTCATGAGAAATTATCGCCTGTACTTGCAATGTATTGGGCTAAAGATTTTGATGATGCAATAGAAAAAGCAGATAGACTCATAAAAGATGGAGGCATAGGACATACATCATCATTATTTATAGATACTAGTAATTGTGCAGAAAAAGTAAAAAAATTTGAAGAAAAAATGAAAACCTGCAGAGTGGTTTTAAATACACCATCATCATTTGGTGGACTTGGCGATTTATATAATTTTAGGCTGTTACCATCACTTACACTTGGTTGTGGCACATGGGGAGGAAACTCTATTTCAGAAAATGTAGGAATAAAACATTTACTAAATACAAAAATTGTAGCTGAAAGGAGAGAAAATATGCTTTGGTTTAGAGTACCAGAAAAGATATATATGAAAAGAGGATGTCTACCTACTGCACTTGAAGAACTAAAATATGTAATGGATAAGAAAAGAGCTTTCATTGTAACAGATAGTTTTTTGTATAATAATGGATATACAAATTCTGTTACAGATAAGCTTAAAGAACTTGGCATTGAATATGGTGTATTTTTTAACGTACTTCCAGATCCTACTCTTGGCTGTGCAAGAGAAGGGGCAAAGATGATATGTGATTTTAAACCTGATGTTATTATTGCTATAGGTGGTGGATCTGCAATGGATGCAGCTAAGATTATGTGGGTACTTTATGAACATCCAGAAGTAGATTTCATGGATATGGCAATGAGATTTATGGATATTAGAAAGAGGATATATACATTTCCAAAAATGGGAGAAAAGGCATATTTTATTGCAGTGCCTACATCGTCTGGTACTGGATCAGAAGTTACACCATTTGCAGTAATCACTGATGAGAATACTGGAAATAAGTATCCACTTGCTGACTATGAATTGCTTCCAAATATGGCAATTGTGGATACTGATATGATGATGAATGCTCCAAAAGGACTTACTGCTGCGGCAGGATTTGATGCAGCGGTACATGCTTTAGAAGCATATGCTTCAATGATGGCAACAGAATTTACAGATGGTTTTGCAATAGAGAGTTTGAAACTAATTTTCAAGTATTTACCAAGAGCATATGAAAATGGTGCGAATGATCCAGAAGCAAGAGAAAAAATGGCAAATGCTGCTACAATGGCAGGAATGGCGTTTGCAAATGCATTTCTTGGTGTATGTCATTCACTTGCTCATAAACTTGGTGCATTTCATCACATTCAACACGGTATAGCAAATGCCTTAGTGTTAGATAATGTATTAAGGTATAATAGTGAAGAAATTCCAGAAAAAATGGGAACATTTCCACAATATGATCATCCACATACGCTTAAAAGATACGCTGAAATTTCTGATGCACTTGGATTTGGTGGAAATACTGATGAAGAAAAACTTGAAAATTTAATAGCAAAGCTCGATGAACTAAAAGAAAGAATTGGAATAAAGAAAACTATAGCAGAATATGGTGTAAGTGAAGAAGAATTCCTCGCAACTTTAGATGAAATGTCAGAAAAGGCATTTGATGATCAGTGTACAGCTGCAAATCCTAGATATCCGCTTATAAGTGAACTTAAAGAAATATATTTAAAATCATATTATGGAAATTAATGAAAGGAAAAAATTATGAATTTAGATAATGTAATAGCTGAAAGAGCCAGAAAAACAGTATATCGTGATGGACAAAACACAATTAAATTATTTGAAGAGAATTATCCTACATCAAATGTTTTAAATGAGGCTTTAAATCAAGCAAGAGTTGAGGAAAATACAGATATTAATATTCCAAATCTTGTGGAAGTATGCAAGGTGGATAATAGATGGGCATTAGTTTCAGAATATATAGAGGGTACTCCTTTAGATAAATTAATAGCTGAACATCCTGAGAATGAAGATGAATATCTAAATCTTTTTGTTGATACACAATTAAATATTTTATCTAAGAATGTTCCTATGTTAAATAGACTTAAGGAAAAGTACAAAAGGAAAATAGATGAAGAACAATCAATAGATTATAATACAAAATACGAGTTATTACAAAGATTAGAAGGATATGCAAATCATAGCAAAGTTTGTCATGGTGATTATAATCCAAGTAATGTTATAGTGAAAGAAGATGGAAGTGTTGCAATACTTGATTGGGCTCATGTTACTAAAGGTAATGCTTCTGCAGATATTGCAAATACGTATTTACTATTTGTAATAGATGGAAAGGAAAACTTAGCGGAAAAATATATAAATTTAATATCTGAAAAAAGTAAGATATCAAAATCTAATATTCAAAGATGGATTCCTATAGTAGCAGCAGTAAGACTTACATATGGTAATTCTAATGAAGAAGGACTTTTAAGGAATTTTATAAATGTTGTGGATTTTGGATAATAAAGATGGGGACATATGAAAAGAATTTTGTATTTTCATATGTCTTCTTTTTTATAGAATACGCACGTATCTTTACTTTAGCTTAAAAATGTAATATAATTAAGCTTGTAGACATGGATAAAAAAAATGCCTTTATAGGAACGAACACATATAATGTGAGTAGGGAGAGGAGACTATTTTGATGAATACAGAATTTCCAAAGTCACTTATCGATCCTGCTTTCGGCATTCGGATTAAGGATGCACGAGTAACAAAGAAAATGTCTATAAAGGAGCTTTCAGACAGATCAAAGATACCTGTAAGTGAACTGGTCCGCATAGAGGATGGAAAGGAAAGCGTAGATTCTGCAAAAAAAGTATTATCACTTTCGAAAGTCCTTGGGATTTCCAAAGAAGAGCTTATTGTGCTCGCAACAAAACGGACATATAATGAGCTTAGTCACAAAATAGGTAAAGTCAGCTTAATTAAGGTTACAGCTGCTGCTCTTGGAATGAGAGAAGAAGAACTCTGGATGAGAGTTGCTGATGAGCTCATTTATCACGAGATATACGGCGAATGGAGAGGAGAAGATGTGACTGAAGAAGTATAAGTTAAAGTAGTTTCTAAGCGGTGGTGATGTAATATTTACATCACCACTGTTTAGTTAAAAAAAATAAAAAAAATACTTGTAAAAAAAAAACATATATTGTAAAATAAAAAAAGTGAAATTCGGGAGGGAATAATTCGGTATGTTAAAGTATAGAAGATTAAAAGATTATATGATATACAAAAAAGACATAGAGTTATTTTCCTTTTCTTTAAATATTTGAAGTTAATGGTTATTTAAATTTTCATTTAAATAACCATTTTTTTTAGGAGGTTTTTATGAGTGTAATTATTTTAGATCATCCAGTAATTAAGCATAAGCTTACAATATTAAGAGATAAAAATACAGGAACAAAAGAATTTAGAGAGCTTGTAAGTGAAATTTCTATGTTTTTACTTTATGAGTCACTTAAAGATATAAAACTTGATGAAAAAGAAATTGAAACACCACTTTGCAAATTGAATGGAGAAGTTATAAATGAAAATAGATTGGCATTTATACCAATTTTAAGAGCTGGAACGGGTATGCTTGATGGCCTTATAAGGGTAATTCCAAATGCAAAGATTGGTCATATAGGATTGTATAGAGATGAAGAAACTTTGAAACCAGTAAAATATTTTTATAAAGTTCCAAAAGATGTAAAAAATAGAATTGTCTATGTTTTAGATCCAATGCTTGCAACAGGCGGATCTGCAATAGATGCAATTACAATGATAAAAGAAGATGCTAAAAATGATGAACTTAAGATTAAATTTTTATGTATAATTGCTGCACCAGAAGGAATAAAGGCGGTAGAAGAAAGATTTCCTGATGTAGAAATATATGCAGCAGCTTTAGATGACCATTTAAATGAAAATGGATATATTGTTCCAGGACTTGGAGATGCGGGAGATAGAATTTTTGGAACAAAGTAAAATTTAGTAGGAGGGTTTTTATGGAAGAGAACAAAACTAGCAAGTTAGTCTATGATGTAAAAGACAAACCACCAATTCCACAAATGATTATACTTGCATTTCAACACGTTTTTGCAATGTTTGGTGCAACAGTACTTGTACCAATCTTGGTAAACCAAGGAATTCAAGCTATGGGATTTGAAGGAGAAGCACTTTCAATTGCTGTAGCGCTTGTGACAGCAGGTATAGGAACACTTATTTATATTTTATGTACTAGAGCTAAATCACCTGTATTTTTAGGAAGCTCATTTGCGTTTATTTCACCAGTAATTGCAGCATATGCTGCAGGAGCGAGTACAGGTGGACAAGCAGGGGGATTAGCAGGAGCTATGACTGGTATCATGGTAGTAGGTCTTGTTTATGTAATTGTTTCACTTATTATCAGATTTGTAGGAAAAGCATGGCTTGATAAATTATTGCCACCAGTTGTAATTGGTCCAATGATTATGATTATTGGTCTTGGACTTGCAAGTTCTGCTGTAAATAGCATAGGAATTAGTTCATCTGTTGAAAGCGTTTCATGGAAAGGTGTAATTGTTGCACTTGTTACATTCTTAGTTACTGCAATTGTAATGGTTAGAGGTAAAGGATTTATAAAGATTATTCCATTTTTAGTAGGAATTATTTCAGGATATATAGTATCAATTTGTTTAGGACTTGTTGATTTTACTGCTGTAAAAGAAGCAGCATGGTTTCAACTTCCTAATTTTAAAGTACCATTTGCATCATATAAACCAAATTTATTAATAGCTCTTACGATGGCTCCAATAGCATTGGTTACAATGGCTGAGCATATAGGAGATCATACAGCTTTAAGTGCTATAATTGATAGAGATTTATTAAAAGAACCAGGTCTTGAGAATACACTTTTGGGTGATGGAATTGCTACTTTTCTTGCTGGATTTTTAGGAGGACCAGCAAATACTACATATGGTGAAAACACATCAGTTGTTGGTATGACTAGAAATGCATCAGTTTGGGTGATTGGACTTGCAGCTATTTTCTCAGTAGTATTAGGCTTCTTAGGAAAATTTACAGCACTTGTACAAACTATACCAAATCCAGTTCTTGGAGGAGTTTCACTTCTTCTTTATGGATTCATTGCTGTAAATGGACTTAAAGTACTTATTCAAAATCAAATAGATTTTGGTAAAAATAAAAATGTAATTGTTGCATCATCAATGCTTGTACTTGGACTTGGAGGAGCAATTATTAGTTTCAAAACAGGTGG
>CAYYBL010000080.1:0-6510 GCA_964470175.1 uncultured Lachnospiraceae bacterium
CCTGGTATTATTATGGATAAATTGGAAAAAATTGCAGGGACTGTTGTAGATGCTTTGCAACACTATTTCTTAGGAGATGATTTAACAAAAAATGTAAAAGAAGAAGAGATTCTTGGAGTACTAGACTATTTGGAAGACATGAACTATGATTTAAAGGGCTATGGATTTTTAACAACATATGTTGATGAGGAAGAAAAAACTTATGAAGATGGAAAACCAACTGGCGCTACCCAATATAAGGATGGAGAAGCAGATGGCGTTTTAAGATACACTAAAGAAGATGAAGAAGATAATCCAAAACATATAGAAGGAAATATAAAAGAAGCAGTTAGTAAATATGTATTTATGTATCTTGTTTCAGATAATTATATATATACGATAAAAAATAATAATGTAGCATTTAGAAATGAAAATGGACCACTAGGAGTACTTGCATCATTGTATATTGGAAATTTTATACATGTAGCAAATTATGCTTCGCAGATAATTGACACTTTTACATCGTTTCATACAGCAGGACTTACATCTCAGATTTATGGAAATGGTCTTATTAATTTCTTTTATGAAAGTAAGTTTGGAGTAAAGGGAGCACCATTTGGAAATGATATAAGTAATCAAATAGAATTAGATCAAGAAAAGAAAACAATAAAGATAAAGCACAGTGATGGACTATTTTGGGCAAATAAAAGTGAGATGGAGTATAAGGTAGATGGATGGGCAGGAAGATATGGCATGCCACTTGAATTTTTGCTTTCTGTACACATAGCTACAATGATGCCAGACTTAGCATGTGATATGGTGCAACTATTCCCTACAGAGGTACAGACATACTTACATTATGTTTCAAATTACAATATAACAGATGATGATGGAAATAGTAAGAAAGTAAATACGTACATTCCATATATAGCAAGAGTCGTAAATCACTGGTATAGAGACGTGTATTTAGTTCAGCCAGAAGATGATAATACAGGTTTTGTACAAATAGATAAAGAATATGAAACAATAGTAAAAGAGAGATGGTCTTTGTATGAGACATATACAATAAATGAAGCACTTACATATGGAAATGAAAATTTAGCTGGAGAGTATAAATTATATGGATTAAAGGACAATGGAGAGTATGCGACGGCAATAGATCAAGTGAAAAATCATGAAAAAGCAGCTCAAAAATTGAAGATAGCAACAACTGAAGATGGTCATAAGTATGTACTATTCGTAGGAACAATTGATGAAGCAAATCCAACATTAAGTATAATGAAAAATGCTGGAAGCGGTAGTTCAGATCCAGAAGATACAGATAATAGTGCAACAAATGAACAAATTGAAAAAGTTGAGGATAATAGAATACCAGTTGCAAAAAAAGCAATTACTTTCAAGTTTTCAGATACTATAAATACTCCTAATCAAGAAATAGTACCTGATGTTCCAGGAGAAATAAATGAATCTGAGGAATTAACTGGTTTAACAGAGGAAGAATTAGAAACATTGGCAGTAAAGGAAGCTGAACAAGCTGTTAAAGATTGGCAACAAATAGAAGCTTCTAGGAATATATGGGATGCTGGTAGTACGGCAGCACAAAGAGAGATGTATGAAAGTCTTCGTTATCACTTTTCATTAAATGCAATATATCCAGAGGATGGAGAAGAAATTAGTGAGAATGAAGCTAGGGATAATTATATTAGAGAATTAATAAAAGGGGAAATAAAGGCTGGATTAAATGCAAGTGTAATAAGAGCGAAAGTAGAAAGAGCTGTTAGGACAGGTCAGACAGATAACGTAGTAAATAAAGATAAGTATTTGTATAAGATTATTTATTTAAGGCTTAGTACAAATCCAATAGTATTTGCAGAAACAGGTGGACATCAGTATGAAGCAAGCGATGTAAATGATTATGGTTGGTATCAAACAGATGGTGTTTGGACTGCATATAAACTAAATACAGGAGGAACAATTACTCAAGAAGGAGAAGGACTTAGAACAGAGACAAATCCTACAATTAAACAACTTTTTACAACTAATACATATTTTAGATATGATGGCACAAAAGATACTGCTGAAGCTATTCAGCAATTAAAAGAAGCTTATGGTATCACTGAAGCTTCACTTGATTATTATGCTAAATCAAAAGGCGTAGATTTAGATGAAGTACTAGAATATAAGACACAACTTCTTGATGAAAGTGGGGAGGATAAAGGAAACCCAATTAATATTGATCAAGTATCTGGTCAAGTTGCACTAAATCAAGACTCACTAAATGCATTTAGTATACTTGAAAATACACATACACTTGATTCAGATTACATTTATAGAGATTTCAAAGAACTTGTGGTAGAACTAGGATATTTCACAAAAGAGGAACTTACAGAGTCTATCCCAAGACTTTTGGCGTGGGTAGTACCAGAAACAGGTTCATATGGATATCCTTTTAATGAGTTAGATAAAAAAGTCAATGATTTTGGTACACTTATTCATTCAAAAGGTGATATTGATGTATATAAGAAAAAAATGCTTGCAGAAGCAATAGAAAATTCTTTAGATGATGGTAAAGACCAGGAAGAAGAAGAAAAACAAAAAAATGAAGAAAATGAGGAACTTTCTAAATTAGATAAGACAATAAAGGGTGTTAGAAGAATATATGGAGTAAGAGATGATGAAAATTTAGTACTAAGAGCTAATAAGAACTATTTCCTAAGTGAGGAAGGCACTACAACAACTTCTGGATCATCAGGAGGACTAATGTCATTAGAGGAATGGTGGGAGTCAAATCAAGAAATGTATGATGTATTTCAGTCACAGTCTTGGACATATGAACAAGATCATAGTTGCTCAACATTTGAACAAGCACAAGCATCACAACATACTACAGACTGTTCATTAATGGCTTCATGGGCTTTGCAAAGACTTGGAGCGTTGCAAGAGGGAAATACATTTTGCTCAATGATGGGATCATCAGGAGCTTTGGATGGCAGTGCACCAGCACAAGATTTAATTAATGCTGGAGCAGATATAATAGCGCCTCCATCAGGGACTAAATTTGCTCCATCAACTACAAATGGCACTCTTGAGCCAGGAGATATACTATTTTATGATGGGCACGTAAGTATCTTTTGTGGACCAGATTATGAAAATTGTGTAGATACAAGTTGTTGGGATGCTGGTTCAACAGGTTCTATCCAAAAAGGTGGACCTTCAGACAAAGGAGGAGAAGGAAGAGATATAAAACTTATAGTAAGATTGCCTTTTGGAAATACAAAGAATAAAGGTGAGAAATATAAGGGATATGAAGGAAATGAAGCAGTAGTTTCTCCAGTGACAGGAATACTTCTAGAGTATGGAACATATAACGATAGCGATAAGGATAAAGATGAAAGAGTAAATAGTGATATTGATTGCAAAGAGATAGATGAAGAATATAGGCTTACTTCTCCAGAAGAAAATTATAAAGATAAAGTCGGATATGCGAAGATAATGATACTTGATGCTGAAAACTACAAAAAACTTGAAGCTGGTACAAGTAGCCAGTTTAAAGATCATTCTCTTTTAAAACCAAACTATAATAGTGAAGGAATAAATCAAAAGTTTGAAGAAAAACTTGAAAATGAAGATGAATTGGAAAACTGGTCTGCAATAGATCAAACAATATATGGATATAAAGAATTTGTTGAACTTTATGAGAAAACGAAAATTGCTGGAAACATAATCTATATAGATGGATTTAAATGTGAAGATGTGGTAGAAGATGAGGAAAAAGGACCTGATAAGGTATTTGATGGGACAGATATAGATTTTGAAATGTTTGACACTTCAGAAAATGATATAGAAAATGAGGAAGAAGTAAGACCATCATTATATGAAGATGATACAGAATATAAGGATATTAGTATAAAAGTAACTGAAAGACTAAAAGCAGAAGGTACAGTAAAATCAAATGCAGCAAGTTCTATCGGAATAGATGCAGCTGGTGGAAAGATAGTAAGTAATTTCGGTAATAAAAATAGACTAGTATTTATAAAAGAAGGTACAGTACTTGGAAGAACGATTACCGATAAAGAACTTATGGAAAATGCTGAATACAGAAATAAAAAACTTGGTGCATATGAAGATGTAAGAGGAGAAAATGGAAAAGTAATAGGAAACTATTTAAGAATCATTATGAGAAATGCTGATGATAACTCTATTATAGAAAATGTAGAAGATTATATGAAACTAGATGATGGAGAAGTGGAAGAAACACTTGGCTCAATAGAGCAATTTATGTATTGGCAAGCTAAAGAGCCAGAAGGTTTTGAATATATTCTAGATGGTCAGCAATCATATGCTTTGGCACAATCACATGGAGCTTCTAGAAGAGATAATCCAAGTGATCCTCATAAACATGATTATGGCGTAGATGATGGAGGAGCAGGTGATGACAACTTATGTCCGGGTATATATGTAGGTGGTGGTTCTGGAAAAGAAATATTTACAAAGGTTACAGGAATAACTAATATTCAAAAATTACAATCATTTGCAACAGGCGAGCAACATCTTGATATTTATACACAAGAGCTAGAGGCAAATATGAAAGAATTGAGGGATACATATCCAGTATTAGAAACTCTTGATGATGAGGATACAAGAATGTTTGCTTTGATGGATGTAATGTATGCAGGTTGTGGTAACTTTAGAATAGGTACAATAGATGATAAATTAATGGCTGGAGATTTAAATCTAACAAGAGAAGATTTCTTATCAAATTGTACAAGTGAAAATGCATTTTATAGACAAAAT
This sequence comes from uncultured Lachnospiraceae bacterium, assembly GCA_964470175.1. Taxonomy (GTDB): domain Bacteria; phylum Bacillota; class Clostridia; order TANB77; family CAG-508; genus Scatovivens. Next base: position 4,774 of record CAYYBL010000080.1, read on the forward strand.
GCAAATGGATTCACAAGACGAAGACTTGCAGACTTCTATATGTATACAGAAGGATATTTTGTTCATGATTTATATGATACACAAGGTGAAGAATTTGAAAAAAGGTGGGAATTTAAGAGTGAGACACCTTTCCAAGATTTAATGGTAGATATAGAGGGTGCTGAATTAGTTGATATGAAATAGGAGAGTATTATGAATACCAATAAAAAACGAATGATAATTATAGCTGTCATTTTGATAATTATATTAGTGGTTGTTTATGTTGTTTATAAGAAGAATTCAAACGTAAACAAAAATACAAGTATAATGTATGACAGTGAGAGAGAAGAAGTTTATGAGAAGATGATGGAAGAAATGATTATGCCAAACGGGATCTTCCAACTAAAATCTAAATACAAGGGTGATAATGATCTAAAAGATTTTTATAAATTACTTAAGCAGCTTGGAGATTATACTGTCACTATTTCAAATTATTCTGATAAAGAAATTAAAAACAAATATGATGATATTAGAGAAAAGTTAGAAAATGAATATGGAGTTACTAATTCAGAAGAGTTGATAGAATTGTATAGTAATAAAAAACTAACAGAAATAAAAAATGCAACAATAGATATTAATTCTATAAAATCAAGTTCATTGGGAATAGATTTTAATATTACTTTTGATTACAATGATGACATTAAAATCGGATATATTGTTGCTATTCAAAATAGAAAATATTCTAAAAAATTTGTAAAATTTACTTTGGATAACTAAAAATATAATTATTTTAGGAGAAATAAATATGAGTGAAGAGAGAAATGATCAAGTTAATAATACTTCTAATACTTCAGAAGTATTGAAAAAAGGTGCTGGAAAAGCACAGGAAAAGATACAGGAAAAAGTTGCAAGTGCAGTTTCTGGAAAAAATTTAAAAGCAAAAGCGTTTACTAAACTTGCTCCAATGCTTGGACCAATTATTTTCTGGGCTACGGTTGTAGTTATTGCTATAGTTATTTTGGTAGGTATAGGCACGTTTTTAGTGACTACGCCGGGTATTATTATGGAAAAATTGGAAAAAATTGCAAGTGGAATTGTGGATGCTTTGCAGCACTATTTTCTAGGAAAAAGTACAACACAAAATGTAAAAGATGAAGAAATTATCGGGGTGTTAGATTATCTAGAAGACATGAACTATGACTTAAAGGGCTATGGCTTTTTGACTTCATTTGTTGATGAAAAAGAAAAAACTTATGAAGATGGAAAACCAACGGGTAGCACACAATATGAGGATGGAGAAGCAGATGGAGTTTTGAGGTATGATGAAGAAGATGAAAAAAAAGATCCAAAACATATAGCAGGAAATATAAAAAAAGCTGAAAGTAAATATATATTTATGTATCTTGTATCAGATAATTATATATATACAATAAAAAATAACAATGTTTCATTTGAACAAGGAGATGGGCCACTTGGAGCACTTCTATCGGTATATGTTGGAAATCTTGTACATGCAGCAAATTATGCTACACAGCTAATTGATATGTATACTTCGTTTAATACAGCTGGGCTTACATCTCAGTTTTTTGGAGATGGACTTATTAATTTCTTTTATGAAAGTAAGTTTGGAGTACAAGGAAGTGTATTTGGAAACAATATAAGCAATCAGATAGAATTGGATCAAGAAAAGAAAACAATAAAAATAAAACATAGTGATGGACTATTTTGGGCAAATAAAAGTGAGATGGAATATAAGGT
>CAYYBL010000081.1:0-6190 GCA_964470175.1 uncultured Lachnospiraceae bacterium
TTTTCTTTTAGATAATAATAATACTTTGATAAATTTTCTTTTTTACTTTGAATTAAAATTTGAATATCGAAATCGCATGTTTTTAAAAAAAGTTTGTATGAATTTAATATAGCTTCCTTTTCTAGATTTGATTTTAAGTCATAATTAATTGGCATTACCTTTAAAATCTTTATATACTCATTTTTTCTTACTATAATACCATTTAGTAAAATTCTATCAAATGGTATCCATTCTTGAGTGCTAATTTTCTTTTTATTTATGACATCACCTCCAATGCACAAAAAAAAATAAGAGCACGAACATATTTTTCGCGCCCCTACCTTTAACATAATACTATGATACTCTTTTTTTCCTCTCTTGTCAAGCTATATATCCAAATTTTTAACATATTTTGCATTTTGTTCTATAAATTCTCTTCTTGGTTCAACTTCATCACCCATAAGAAGTGTAAAAATTCTATCAGCTTCCACTGCATCATCCATTGTTACTTTTATTAGAATTCTTCTTTCTGGATCCATTGTTGTTTCCCAAAGTTGCTCTGGATTCATTTCACCTAAACCTTTGTATCTTTGAATTCCTATTTGATCCCTCGAAATTCCTTTTTCTTCCAAAACCTTCCATTGATTATCTAAGTCTTCATCAGTATAACAATAAACATCTTCCATTCCTTTTTTAGATAATTTATAAAGAGGTGGTTGTGCAAGGAAAACATTTCCATTTTCTATAAGAGGTCTCATGTACCTAAAGAAAAATGTTAGTAAAAGTGTACGGATATGTGCACCATCAACATCTGCATCAGCCATGATTATAACTTTTCCATATCTTATTTTTGTAATGTCGAAATCCTGACCAACCCCTGCTCCTACAGCAAGAATTACTGGATTCAGCTTGTCATTTCCGTATATTTTATCTGCTCTTGCTTTTTCTACATTAAGCATCTTTCCCCACAATGGAAGTATAGCTTGAAATCTTCTATCTCTTCCTTGTTTTGCACTACCTCCTGCAGAGTCTCCCTCAACAATATATACTTCACATTCCTCAGGTATTTTGCTACTGCAATCTGCTAATTTTCCAGGAAGAGTGATTGTATCTAATGATGATTTTTTTCTAGCTGTTTCTCTTGCTTTTCTAGCAGCTTCTCTTGCTCTATATGCATTTATGCATTTTTCCAATATTGTTTTTGCAACTTTTGGATTTTCTTCTAAATAATCTCCTAAATATTGATTTACAAGTGATTGTACAATTCCTGATACTTCGCTATTTCCTAGTTTTGTTTTTGTTTGACCTTCAAATTGTGGTTCCTTAACCTTTACAGAAACAATTGCTGTAATTCCTTCTCTAATATCTTCACCTGCTAAGTTTTGATCTTTATCTTTAATAAAGTTTTTAGCCCTAGCGTAGTCATTGAATACTTTTGTAAGTCCTCTTCTAAATCCTTCTAAATGTGTACCTCCTTCTATTGTATTTATATTATTTACGAATGTTTCTACATTTTCTGTATATCCTTCTGTATATTGTATTGCAACTTCTACAGGAAATTCACCTGCTTTTTCAAAGAAAATAGGTTGATGTATAGCTGTTTTTCCTTTGTTTAAATATTCTACAAAAGAAACCAATCCTCCTTCAAAGCAAAATTTTGATGACCTTTCTTGTTCTTCCCTTTCGTCGTACATTTCTATATTTAATCCCTTTGTAAGAAAAGCCATTTCTCTCAATCTTGTTTCCAATACATTATATTCATAATCTAATGTTTCAAATATTGTATCATCTGCTAAAAATCTAACTTTTGTTCCAGTCTTATCAGAATCTCCTATTCTAGTAAGTGGTTCTACTGTCTTGCCCTTTTCAAACTTCATTTCAAAAATGCCACCATCTCTTTGAATAGTTACTTCTGTCCAAGCAGAAAGAGCATTTACAACTGATGCACCTACACCATGAAGTCCTCCTGAAACCTTATATCCGCTATCTCCTCCAAATTTTCCACCTGCATGTAAAACTGTATAAACTGTTTCTGCTGCTGATATTCCTGTTTTTTTGTGTTTATCAACTGGAATTCCTCTTCCATCATCTTCAACACAAACTATATTTCCTTTTTCTAATGTTATCTTTATATTTTTACAATATCCAACTAATGCTTCATCAACTGCATTATCAACAATTTCATAAACTAAATGATGAAGTCCTCTTACTGATACACTTCCTATATACATTCCTGGTCTTTTTCTAACAGCTTCTAATCCTTCTAAAACTTGTATTTGATCTGCGTTATAGTTATGTTCAAATTTCTCCATTTTTTACATCCCTTCTATTTTTTCTTTTTTAATGCATTTACCACCTATTACATTAAATTTTGTATAATCTATATTAATATTTACATCATCTGTAGCTGTAATAATAATTTGACAATCTTTTATATTTTCTAAAAAATTGTTTCTTCTTATCTCATCAAGCTCAGACATGAAATCATCTAATAAAAGTACTGGTGTTTCGTTTAATTCCTCTTTTACTATTTCTAGCTCACATATTTTTAATGAAAGTATTGCGGATTTCTTTTGCCCCTGTGAGCCATATATTTGAATATTTTTATCATCAACATTTATAATAAAATCATCTCTATGTATTCCAACCGAAGTAAATCCTCTTATTATATCGTTTTTTCTATTTTTTCTAATTTTTTCTAAAAAATCATTTTTATCATATATATTATTATTGTATTTTATTTCTATCTTTTCTTTTCCACTTTTTGTTATCATATTGTGGATAGTTTGAAGCTTATTTTCAAATTTATCAAAAAAATACTTTCTATAATTGTATATTTTTTCGGAATATTCTGCCATTTGTTCATCATATACATCTAGTAAATCACTTTTTTTATTATCTATCTTGATTTGTTTTAAATAATTATTTCTTTGCTTTAGTACTTTATTATAATCAGTTAGCAGATTTAAATAATTTGGTTTTAAAGAACAAATCATCATATCTATAAATTTTCTTCTTTTTGAAGAATCACCTTTTATGATATTTATATCATCAGGATTAAACATTACAACATTTATTTTTCCAATAATATTACTTATCTTTTCCTGTTTTACATCATTTATATAGAAAACCTTTTTTTCATCGATACTAGCTTTTACTTTTCCTTCTCTATCTTCTTTTTTATAGTATATCTCAACAAAAGCATTTTCTTTATTAAACATAACCAAGTCTTTATCTTTTTTCACACGAAAAGACTTGCCAAATGCACAAAGATAAACCGATTCTAAAATATTTGTTTTTCCTTGTGCATTATTTCCAAAAAAAACGTTAATATCTTTATCTAATTCTATCTCCTGATTTATGTAATTTCTAAAATTATACAATAAAATTTTTTTAATAAACATAATTTATCCTAGTAAAAATTCAGCAACAGCAGAAAGAATTAATTTTACAAAAAGAATTATAAATATCAACATAATAGTTCCAAGAACTATTGCGCCTACATTTACATCTATTCCTGATTTTTCTTTTATTTTTTCTGATATACTATCGAACTTACTTGTAAGCTTTACAAACTTCTTAGCAAATTTGTCAAAAAATTCTCCCATAATTTATATGTATAACTACTCCTTTCTTTATCTACATTTTGTGCAGGTTTTGTGGATTAATCTTTCATTTTTATTGGTAATATCATATATATATAATCACTATTGTCTATCGCTTTTATAATACATGGTGCTCTATTCGTACCAAATTCAATATATATTTCTTCATCATCTATTACTTTTAATGCATCCAAGAAAAATTTAGGATTAAACCCTATTTCAAGATCTTTTCCTTCAGTTTCAATATTTAATTCTTCTTTCGCATCTCCAATTTGGTTCGTACAAGAAATAATAACCTTCCCAACCTCTATTTTTACTTTTACTGGATATTTCTTTTCCTTTTCTATAGATGATGATGATATAAGTTGAATTCTATCAAAGCAATATTGTATAGCATTTTTATTAACTTTTATTCTTGTCTCCCAACTCTTTGGAATAGTATTTGAATATTTTAAAAATTCCCCATCTAAAAGTCTTGTAACAATTTTACAATTTTCAATTTCAAATAATGCTTGATTTCTTGATACACCTATTTTAACAGTATCAAAAGAATCTTCCAATATTTTATTAACTTCAACTAGTGTTTTGGCTGGTATTACACAGCTAAAATTGCTGTTAGATCCTTCTATTTCTTTCGTTTTTATAGCCATTCTATAACCATCAACAGAAACTACATTCAAAACACCATCTTTTACTTCGAATAAACATCCTGTAAATATTGGTCTTGTCTCTTCCGTACTAACAGCAAATATAGTTTTTCTTATCATATTTATTAATGTATTTTGTTCAATTTCTATTGAATTATCTATATCAATTTGTGGAAGTTCTGGAAAATCTTCAGGATCCATTGTTGCAAGTTTATATAAAGAACCTTCACATTCAATTATAAGTAAGCTATTCTTATCTAGAGTAATTGTTATTTCTGAATTTGGAAGTCTTTTTATTATTTCACTAAACATAGTTGCATTTACTGATGTTGCTCCTTCTTCTTTTACATCAGCTTCTATAATTGATTCTATTCCTATTTCTAAATCATATGTTGTAAGTTTAATTTCTTTTTCATTAGTTTGTATTAAAATATTTTCAAGTATAGGCATTGTTGTTTTACTTGCTACTCCATTTATTACTGAGTTTATACCTTTTAATATTTTTTCTTTCTCACATATAATTTTCATATAAATAATTTATGATTATAAATCATACTCTCCTCTTATAAAAATTTAGATTTTTTATAGGTTATATCTATAAACCTAAATTTATGTCAACCATTTTAAAAGTTGATTTTTTTCTTTTGGATTTTATTTTTTATAATATATATAAATATATTTAGTAGTAGTAGTAGTAGGTCATGTGAATTATGTGGAAAAGCTACGGAATCCTAGTAAAATATGAAAAATCATATGTGAATAAATATGTTAATAATCTATCAAATTATTAACACAAGTCACAATTAAGGAGTGAATAGATTTTATAAACAATGTTTAAACAAGGAAATCACATAATACTTGTGTATAACTTTTCCTTACCTTCCGTACATTTAATCACATTTATTTGTATAAAAAAAATGTTTGGCAAAAAAATGTATTTTTTTTATTTACTAAAAAAATTTTTTTATTATAGTTTTAAAAAAAAACAAGAATTATTTTTGATCTTGAATAATTTTCCTCAAACTATCAACAATAAGCTTGGTCTGAGTATTTTCCTTTATCTCTTTTTCGATTTTTGTTACTGCATACATTACTGTTGTATGATCTCTGTTCCCAAAGTCTGTACCTATTTTTGGAAACGAAAAACCGAGCAAGTTTTCTACATAAATACATAGCTATCTGTCTAGGATAAGCTATATCATTGGATTTTTTAGATGATAATAAATCCGCTTTTGGTATATTAAAATAATTAGCAACTACTTCTTGAATATAATCTGATGATATTATTTTTTCCTTTTGTAAAACTAAATCATTTATTGATTTTTCAGCTATTTCTATTGTAATTGGACTATGAGTAATTGCCGCATATGCTACTATTTTTGTGAGAGCTCCTTCTAATTCCCTAATATTTGAATCTATTTTTGTAGCTATTACTGATAAGATATAATCATCTATAATTATATTATCATTCTGAACCTTTTTTCTAAGTATTGCTAGCCTTGTTTCATAATCAGGTTTGTCTATATCAGCAGTAAGGCCCATTTCAAATCTTGATTTAAGTCTATCTTCTAGAAGATTAATGTCTCTAGGTGGTCTATCACTTGATATAATAATCTTCTTCCCGTTTTGAAATAAACTATTAAATGTGTGAAAAAATTCTTCTTGTCCCATTTTCTTCCCGGCAAGAAACTGAATGTCATCTATTAAAAGAACATCTATACTTCTATATTTGCTTCTAAATTCTTCATTTTTATAATTTACATCTTTTATGGAATTTATAAGTTCATTTGTAAATTGTTCAGATGTTACATACAATACCTTTGCTGTAGGATTTATTTCTAAAATCCTATTTCCTATCGCGTGCATTAGATGAGTTTTACCTAATCCTACTCCACCATATATAAAAAGTGGATTATATTGTGTAGATGGTCCTTCTGCAACTGCAATAGCAGCAGCTTG
>CAYYBL010000082.1:0-6132 GCA_964470175.1 uncultured Lachnospiraceae bacterium
GCTGAGGACTTCAATACTTCTCTCTCATCAGCTAAAAAAATAGATATAAAAACAACAAGTTTTATTGATATATCAGCAATAAATAGATTTATAAAAAAATAGATAATTATTGCAGTTATTGCATCAAAAATAGCTGTTGTATATTCAATTAATCCAAATAGTTTTGGTTTAAAATTATAGTTTTTTGGAAAAACAAAAAGCATAAGAGTCCTTTCTACTATAAATTGAAACAAAAATTATGTAAAGCACTATTGTCATAAGAAGATTTTGCAATTAAAAATTATAAAGAATTAGAAACAATAAATTATAGAATTATAATTCGTTCAGGATTATGTTAATATTAAAAATGTACAAAATAGAATAAAAAGTATAAATTATGTAAACATCAAAAAGCTGTAATGTTGAAAAAAAACAAAAAGTGCTTTACATAAAGTTTTAAAAAAGATTATGTTAAAAATTCATTGATGTATAAAGGTTTTAATCTAATAATGAATAAATATATTACTTTTTTGTAATTATTTTTTACTAAATTATTTAAAATTTGCCTACGGATATATCCGTTGATATTCCTCCAAACAATTCTCTGACAAAATGATTTGCTCTTAGAAGTGCGTAAGTTATTCCTATATAAAGGATTTTTGAAAGTAAGTCATTTGATTTTATTGACATAGTGAATGAAAGTACTAGGATTAAAGAGATTAAGATCTGCACTAATAATAAAGAAATAAATGACTTAATCCACACATTGAAGAAAAAGGAAGTCCTTTGTGTTATAAGGCTTAGAAAAGCAAATGGCGATAATAAAATAAATATTTGAATCATTATATAACGCAAAGAGTGCGTAAATATAAGATTTAAAAGCCCAAATGTAGAAAATGATTTTATTATTCCATCAAAAGATATAACATTAAAAGAGCTATCTGATATAAATATAAGCTTATTCAGATTTTCAATAAAATTTGAAAAACTAATTTCTTGAATTAATATCTTTTCTCCAACAGTAATAATTGCTTGATTTATAAGATAAACAATATTAATTATTTCCTTACATATCCATAAAGAGGAATTCATTATAGATATAAAAATAATTGCTTTAAAGATAAATTGTTTAGGAGATTCTATAGGTGAATATGTAAGGTGAGAAAATAAATAATTAATAGCGTAGTATATAATAAATCCTAGAACCAAACTATTGCATATAAGAATAATACCTTCGTTACTTGAAGAACCAATCAATTGCTTAAAAGCGGAATTGCTTAAAATATCTGGATTTATAAAAACAATTTTGTCTAGTATTGTATATAGTGAATTATCAATTGAAGAAAAAATCAAAGAAAAAAAATCATTTAGTGATTTAAATAACTCTTGAGAAAGATTAATATCAGCTTCCATATACAAAACCTATTATGTAAGTAATGTTTGAAAAAGAGATAAAATTAAATCAATACATAAAATAAAAGCATAAGAAAATAGGGAACCTTTTATTAATTTGTTTGCTGTTCGAATTCTTTCTTCATCACCAAAACTAAACTTTTTCATAAGTACTCCAGTACCCACTGCAACAGCTGCTGCAGGAGTTGAAATTTTAATAATATAATTTTCAATTTTTTTAAATGCAGATTCTATTGTTGATATAAGCTTAGGTTCTGCTGCAAAAGAATTCAATTGAAAAAGACAAATAAATAATAAAAAAATTAGACAAGTATAAAAAGGCTTTATTATTTTTGAATTCATTAAAATTCCTTTCTTATTGTAAAATGTGTTTTAATCCTTATAAAAGGGAAGCATATCTAATTCTTTTATTGGTAAAACTTTAGAACCATCAGAAAGAAATACTAGACTTTTAAAAGTTTTTAGCTTTTGTGTAAAGTAATTGGTATCATATATAAATTCTTTATTTGTTGATTTGTTATAGCTTTCAGAAATGCTTGAATTAGAAGAAATTAGACTATTTGTAATAAAATTTAGTTTTGTTTCTCTTGCATTTTCGGAAATTGTTTTGGAAATTTTGATTTTATCTTCTTTTCCAATTTGTTTTTGAGCCTCTTCAATTGTATACAGATCATCTGTCCTATACCATATTTTGTTTATCATATTTTGAATGATTACTTTTGTCGAATTATCATCTTTAAGTGCATTTTTTATTGATGAATAACTCTGAGTCGCAACGATGTTTATACATTTTGCTTCTCTACTTTGAGCAAAAAAGTCTGCATCAGTTGTTGTGACATATTCATGAAATTCATCAGAGATAAATACACTTTTTCGAATAGATACGTTTTTTCCTAGTCTAGACATTACTTCAGATTGAAAATCTAATTTTAAATATGCAGCAATAATTTTTGACAAATTTTTATATTCAGATATATTCATGTTTAAAACTACAATTTTTCCACTATTAAGAACATCCTTAAATCCATAAAAATTGATGTTTTTTTTAGATGGACAGAAAGTGTTTAAAACGGAGTAATCTGATACAAAAATATTTGTAATTCTACTAATTTCTGATCTAAGTATAGATAATGTTCTAGAGTCTAAAGAAAAAAATTCTTTTTCAAAAAAGTCTATACAGTATAATAAATCATACACTTCAGACTCATTAAATTTGCCCTTTCGAAACATTTCTTTAAGAATAGATAATTTTTCTTGGTAATAATCAGTATAAAATATAAGTTTGTGTAATTCTGAAAAAGTAACATATCCATCATTATACAATCTGCAAAATTTAATACATTCAGATAATATTTGCTCAGATTTATCAAGCCAAAATGATTCTTGATTATTTGGACTAAAAAGAGTAAGAATCGTTTTAAGTCTATTTGCTAGCACAATAGGCTTCAATTCAGGTTTATCAAGAGGGTTATATTTAAACCTTCCTGATAAATCGATAGTAATAATATCGCTTAATCTGTTTGATTGATTAGCAAAGTTTATTACTTCCTTAAAATAATTTCCTTTTACATCCAAAATAAGCATAGCGAGTTTTTCATCATGATCATTAGCCTCATAATTTATGAGCTGCTTTGTAAATGGATACATTGCAGATGATGTTTTCCCAGTACCAATTGTTCCTGTAATAAGAATATTTTGATAAAGACCAAATTCTGGTAGATAATAAGGAATATTATTGTATAGTCCTATCAGTATGGATAAATCACATTTCTTTTCTTCTAGTTCAGTCTTTCTTCTTATTTTTAATTTTGGAATTCCTTTATAATTAGTACTTATAAAATTAAATGTTTGATTGACTATGAGAAAAAAAGAAAATGAGCAAGAAAGTAGAAATAAAAATTTTATTTTTTTCCAAGTTGTCGGATATAAACAGGCAATATCAAAAGGATGTAATGCATATGGAAATAGTATAGAATTGCCATAAAGCACTGAACCAAATATCTTCAAAAGAATCCAAATAAAAGAGGGCAGCAAAATAAGTAATAAAGTTATCTTTACAAAAAAAGTTTTATTCATAAATTATAATGAAGAATTTTTTTTGATATTCAATTTAAAACCCTGTAAATTTTGGAAAAGAATAATTTCCAGAATAGAATAAACAAAATAAAGATTTATAATAATACTGATACCAAAAGTAATGAAAAAGATATGAATCAAATTTCATCACCTCCATAAGATAAGCTTTGAACTCACAAAGCGTTTATATGATACAACAATTTTTTCTGTTTGTCTATACTTTTTTTAAAATTTATGTTAAAATGTTAACGATTAGATTACAAAATAAGTGAAAATCCACAAAAAATTCATAGTTTGTGGATAGATTTGATGGAGGTAAAATGATAGAAAAAGATATAAAAATAGGAGCTTTACTAGAGCAATATCCGGAAAAAATGAACGTGTTATTAGAAGCAGGTATGCATTGTATAGGATGTCCAGCATCACTTGCTGAAACACTTGAAGAAGCATGTGAAGTTCATGGAATTGATGTTGAAGAATTACTTACAGAGCTAAATAAAGAAGAAACAATAGAATCAAAATAAAAGGACTATACAATGAATTTATTAGAAGAACTAAATGATAAACAATACGAAGCTACCATTAACACAGAAGGACCATGCCTTATAATTGCTGGAGCAGGAAGTGGAAAGACCAAAGTATTAACTCATAAAATTGCATATTTGATTTCAGAAAAAAATATAAAGCCATGGGAAATTCTTGCCATTACTTTTACAAACAAAGCTGCTAATGAAATGAAAGCAAGGGTACAAAATCTCATAGGAGACGCTGTACTAGATATGTGGATAGGAACATTTCATTCTATTTGTGTGAGGATATTAAGAAAACAAATAGATAGAATTGGTTTTAGCAAAGATTTTGTTATATTTGATGCATCGGATCAAAAAACTTTAATTAAAAATATAATTAAAAAAGCAAATCTTGATGATAAGATTTATTCCGACAAGTCAGTAATGTATGAAATAGATAAAGCTAAAAATGAAATGCTAGGCCCGGATGAGTATCAAAAGAAAGTAAAGGGTGATTTTAGAAGGGAAAAAATTGCAGAGCTTTACTACGAATACCAAAAAGAATTAAAAGAAAATAATGCAATCGACTTTGATGATATTATTAATTTCACGATAAAAATATTAAAAGAGAATGATGAGCTTTTATCATATTATGGAAGTAGATTCAAATATGTGTTAGTTGATGAGTATCAAGATACCAATAAGGCACAATTTATTTTAGTTTCAATGCTTGCATCAGTGAATAAGAATATTACTGTAGTAGGAGATAATGATCAGGGAATTTATTCATTTCGAGGAGCAGATATTTCTAATATTTTAAATTTTGAAAAAGATTTTCCTGGTACACGTATTATAAAATTAGAACAAAATTACAGATGTACACAAAGTATTTTAGATGTAGCTAATGAAGTAATAAAAAATAATGAAGTTAAATATGAAAAAATACTTTGGACAAAAAATGATAAAGGAAGTAAACCTAAAATTTTTAGAGCGGAAACAGAATATGATGAAGCAAATTATATAGTTTCCCAAATTAATTTATTAAAGATTCAAGAATATTATAAATACAAAGATTTTGCTATTTTATATAGAATGAATTCTCAATCAAGAGCAATTGAAGATATTTTTAGAAGAGAAAATATTCCATACAAAATAGTAGGTGGATTGAAATTTTATGAGAGAAAAGAAATAAAAGATATAGTTGCATATCTTAGACTTATTCATAATTCATCTGACAATCTTAGTTTAAACAGAATTATTAACGAACCAAAAAGAGGAATTGGAAAAACAAGTTTAAGCAATATAGAAGATCTTTCAAATAAAAATTCAATCTCAATGTATGAGATTATAAAAGATGCTACAAAGTATGGATTAAGTAGGATATCTACAAATGCAAAAGACTTTACTGATTTGATAGAAGAATTAAAGAGTGTAAAAGACAGTATTAAGATATCAGATTTAATTACGATGACTCTTGAAAAATCAGGATATCTTGATAGCCTAAAAAAAGAAAACACTATCGAATCAGAGTCAAGAATAGAAAACTTAGACGAATTTTTGACTGTAGCGATTGAATATGAAGAGCAAGCAGCAGAGCCATCTCTTAGTGAGTTTTTAGAAGGAATAACATTAAGTTCGGATGTGGATGATTTAGATGATGAAGGAAATTCGGTGACTCTTATGACATTACATAGCGCAAAAGGCTTAGAGTTTCCAGTAGTCTTTTTAGTAGGAATGGAAGAAGGAATTTTTCCTGGATATAGAACTATATCAAGCGGAGATTCAAACGAAATGGAAGAGGAAAGAAGACTTTGCTATGTCGGAATAACTAGAGCTAAGGAATTTTTATTTTTTACATGTAGTAAAAGAAGGACAATATTTGGCTCAACCAGCTATAATGAGATATCAAGATTTATAAAAGAAATACCAAAGGATATGCTAGATGGCTATGAGAACATAGAAAATCAAGAAACTATTACAAATGATAGCTATGATATTGAATGGACATATAAAGGTAATCACCATAGTGATAAAGAAAAAAATGATTATATACATTCAGATAATGCAAATGCAAGCTTTAAATTTAGGAGTGCTGAAAGTTTTCTAAAAAACCTAAGTGTTAAAAAAGAAGCAGAAAATATAGATTTATCAAAAT
>CAYYBL010000083.1:0-6025 GCA_964470175.1 uncultured Lachnospiraceae bacterium
GTCTTCCACCATCTGAAATAATCATAATAGTAGAACGAAGATGCTCTGCGACTATCCTTCTACTTCTAAGAAGATCATTTTTTTGCAAGCTTTCAAGTTTTTCCATCACTGGCTTAAATAGCTCTGTATCAAATATAGTCTCTCCACCTTGAAGTAAAAATGTAACTCTATCAAGTCCCATACCAGTATCTACATTGTGTTGTTTTAGTTTAGTATAATTTCCTTTTTCATCTTTATAAAATTCCATGAAAACGTTATTCCATATTTCTATATACTTTCCACAATCACAATGAGGCTCACATTCAGATGAGCAAGGTGCTTTCCCGGTATCATAAAACATTTCTGTATCTGGTCCGCAAGGTCCTGTATCACCTGCTATCCACCAGTTGTCTTCTTTTCCATAATAAAATATACGACTTGGGTCTACTCCACATGCTTTCCATGCATTTGCAGTAGTCTCATCTCTTTCACAATCTTCATCTCCTGCAAAAACTGTAAAATAAAGTTTTTCTTTTGGTATGTTTAATTCCTTTGTCAAAAATTCGTATGACATTTGTACAGACTCTTCCTTGAAATAATCACCAAGTGACCAGTTTCCAAGCATCTCAAAATATGTGCAGTGACTACTATCACCTACGCTCTCTATATCATTTGTCCTAATACATTTTTGGAAATCTACAAGTCTTGTTCCAAGTGGATGCTTTTGTCCAAGAAGATATGGTACTAGCGGTTGCATACCAGCTGTATTAAATAAAACAGATGGATCATTCTCAGGAATAAGCGGTGCTGATGGAATAACCATGTGTTTCTTACCTTTAAAATAGTTTAAATATTTATTTCTTATCTCTATTGCTTTCATATTAATAACCTCTCATTCAATTCGTTTCAACATTATATTACAAACATGCTCAAAATTCAAGGTTTTAAGCTTTATTTATCTATATACTATTTTTCCTTGAGCGTTTGCATATAATTCTATTATATAGTTTAGACTATCGCTAAACTCCTGAATCATTACATTTTTCACGGAAACCTTCTTTCCTTTACAATAAATATCCATTACATTTTTTAGGTTTATGAAAAATCCAAGTTCATCAGAAAGTGCTTTGGTATTCTTCCTCGCTCGCTCCATAAGCATCTCTTTTATCTTCACTATGTCTTCATTACTTGCACAAATTACTCTTTGAAGCATTAATTTTGCATCATAGTATCTTAGCACTGGGCTATTTTCACATTCTGTTTCAAAGCTTTCATAGAATGTATCCATTTTCATTGGAATATTCTTAAATATCTTATCCGCTTTTTCTTTATAATACTTGATCTTAAGCTTACTATTTATCTCATTGAAGTATTCAATTATGTCTGTCATATCAGCTCCTACATCTATACCAATCATAGAAAGCTCTTCATCAATGTTTTCTGTGTATTTTGATTTTTTAGATACTTTAGTCATTCCATCCAAGAAAACCGTCTTTATATCTTTCATGTCATAATCAATTAATTTTTTCCTTGAAAAATAGCTAAAGTACGCAAATAGCTTTACAATATCGATAAGCTCTAGACTTCCTTCTTTGACATTATCAAGTACTTCATCAATAATCTTTGGAAATTTCTCGTCAGATATCTTCCAATATTCTTCAGTAAGAAGCCTCTTGTATCCAGGTAGATTTTCTGTATCTATAGTCTTTATGATAGACTCCATATCTTGCTTAAATAGCTTCATATCAAAGATTCTTGTACGTACGTACACTTCAATAAATTTGAAGAATCTATAATCTGATTTAAAGTTAAAGTAATAATTTGTATCAAATTCATTTAAGTAAAACTGCCTATTATCAAGAAGTACTCTTGATGATACAAGTATTGCCTTGTAGTCTTCATTTGACATTATCCCTACAAACTTATCCTTTGTTATTTTACCAGCCTTTATTTCAAATGAAACAGCTATCGTAAATATAAGCATTGTCTGCATTACTCTTAAGCTTGTGTTTGGATAGTTTTTGTCTACTGTATCAAAAATCTTTTGAAAATCATTTAGTGCATGCTTTAGAATTCTTAAGTTTCGCGTGCCAGATTTTACAAAAGTATTTGTTATAATATTTACATTTTCTTTTAAGAATCTATATAATTCAGTATTTTTTTCATACCTCATAAGTATGCCATCTATAATGTAGCTAAACTTTGGAGCATACTCAAAAGTCTCACCTATAAGCTTTTCTTTGATTCTTTCATAATCATTTGCCTTGTCAAATACATACTCTATCTTATCTGCAATCTTCTCAACCATTGGCTTATCATTATTAAGAAGACTTCCTTCTTTATCCAAAAGATATGTTGCAATAAATGTCTTCATCTCTAAGTTTGAATTTTTTAATTTTTTAGAAAGCTCCTTTTCATTGCAAATAATGATAGTCTTAATGTGGTCATGCTCTACAAAATTGTTTATATATCCAAGTATGTCAATTACATCAACATTTGCTCTTTCCAAATCATCAAAACACAAAACCTTATCATTAGTCGAAAAAAACTTTTCATAATCTATCTTATCTGATTGATTACTTCCAAAAAAGTGTGCCATATCAAGACCAGTTTTTGCATATTCTGGTATCTCTTTTATGTCATGAGACTGCATATACTTTCTCATATTTTTGTCAGTGTTTCTGGTAGTCTCGATAAATATCTTTTTACTGATATCTTCAAGATTTGATATACCATACAAAGACATGTATATAGTAGAAAACTTTCTTCCATTTATGTTCAAATTGTTTATCTTATTTCTCACCTGGTTGTTCCAAAAATATGTCTTTCCACTTCCCCACTCGCCATTTATCATGATTGCATAGTCTGTAAAATCTGCTTTAACATAATCTAAAATTGTATCGACCAATTCTTCCATTTTTATGCTCCTTTTTAATCCTTTGCTATAGTAAAAATCAAAATCTTTTTTGCACCATTTTGTTTTAGCAATCTTGAAATCTCATTTGATGTAGCACCTGTAGTATATATATCATCAAACAAAATAATATTTTTGCCGTCTATCTTTTCTGCATCTTTTATAGCATATGCATCTTTCACATTCTCTTCCCTATCTACTCCTGAAAGCAAACTCTGAGTTTTTGTCTTTCTTACTTTCTTTAGTAAATCAAATTCAATATTGATAGACTTGCTGCAGTTTGCAAATTTTCTAAGCATTAGTTCTGTTTGATTGTAGCCTCTTAAATTTTTGCTTTTCGCATCCATAGGTACTAGGCACATTATATCATAACTTAAAAAAATATCATTAATTTTTTTATCACGAAATATCTCATTTGCAAAAAAATGTGATATGTAAGAAGCATCAGAAAATTTAAATTTTATTATTAATTTTCTAATAAGTTTTTTATACGAAAAAATATAGTATTGCTCATCAAAATATGGCTTTTTATAAACAGTTTTGCCACTGCTCACAAATTTCAAATCCTCTATTTTAGTCAAAAATCTTTTTTCTCTATACTTTTCTAGTTTCTCATTGCAATTTTCGCAAATCCAATTTTTGTCTATCTTTCCACAAATCACACACACTGGTGGAAAAATAAAGTCCAAAAAATTAGAGGCTAAAAAGTCTAATTTCATCTTATCCTTTCTCGCCCCTAATTTATTTTATTTTAAGTCTTCTATTCTCTTAATTACATCCTTTAAAATATTTTTGTAGTTTTCTAGCTTTTCCTTTTCTTCTTTCACTTTCTGCTCCGGTGCTTTGTTTACAAATCCTGGATTAGAAAGCATCTTTTCACATCTTGCAACTTCAGCCTCGTACTTTTCTTTTTCACCTTCTAGTCTCTTTATCTCTTCGTCTATATTTACGAGTTCTTCAAATGGAATGTATACTTTTATGTCATCTGCTATAATTGATACTGCATTTTGAGGAACTTCCTTTTCGCTATTTACGAAGATTAAGTCACTTCCAAAACCAAGCTTGATTAAGAAATCTTTTGAATCTTCTATTTCATCTTTTAGGTTATTTGCAATAATCAAAAGCTTTGACTTCTTTGAAGGATGAACATTCATCTTTGCTCTCACATTTCTTATCTCAACTATAATCTTTTTAAGCTTTTCTACTGTTTCTTCTTCCTCATCAAATTCAAGTTTTTCCTTTGCTTCTGGCCAATCAGAAATTATAATGTCTTCTGCATCAGCCCCCTTCATATATGGATAAAGCTTAGCAGTGATAAATGGCATAAATGGATGTAAAAGTTTAAGTACAGATGAGAAAACATATGATAGTACAAAACTTACTTGAACCTTTGCTGACTCATCTTCTGAATAAATTCTATTTTTTGCCATCTCTATATACCAATCACAAAATTCATTCCATGTGAAATTATAAATATTATCAAGAGCTATACCTAAATCATAGTTTTCTATGTTCTTTGAAACATCTGATATAAGTTTATCTAGTTTATTTAATATCCACTTATCTTCTACCTTAAAGCATGATGGATTGTACTTGCTATTTGTAATTGCCTTTTTCTCAAAGTCTTTTATTTCAGCTTCATCTGCTAAATTTTGTGATATAAATTTTGCAGCATTCCAGATCTTGTTTGCAAAATTTGATGCTTGATCAACTTTTTCAGTTGAATATCTTATGTCATTTCCCATAGATGTACCAAATACTACAGCAAATCTTAAGCTATCTGCTCCATATTCATCTATGACTTCAATAGGATCTACACCATTTCCAAGTGTCTTAGACATCTTTCTTCCCTGAGCATCTCTTATAAGTCCGTGTATAAGTGTATCTTTGAATGGTACTTCATCTGTTAGCTCCAATGCTTGTGTCATCATCCTTGATACCCAGAATGTGATAATATCAAATCCTGTAACTAATGTTTGTGTAGGATAATAATCTTTATAATCCTGAGATTCAGTATTTGGCCAGCCAAGTGTTGAGAAAGGCCAAAGTGCAGAACTAAACCATGTATCTAGTGTGTCTGGATCTTGAGTAAGATGAGTGCTTCCACATTTCTCACACTTCTTAGGTATTTCTTTTGCAACATTTATATGTGAACAATCATCGCAGTAATATGCAGGAATCCTATGTCCCCACCAAAGTTGTCTTGATATACACCAATCTCTTATATTATCAAGCCAATTGAAATATTGCTTTTCATATCTCTTAGGGATAAATTTCATATCTCCATTTCTTACACTGTCTGCTGCTCTTTTTCCTAAATCTTTCATAGAAACAAACCACTGTGCAGAAATCTTTGGCTCTATAGTACTCTTACATCTCTCGCATTTAGCAACATTGTGTGTATAATCTTCTGTCCTTACAAGTGCTCCAAGTTTTTCAAGTCTTTCTACTATAAGTTTTCTTGCTTCTAGTAGGTCCATACCTTTGTATTCTGGTACTAAATCACCCATTTTGAAATTCTCATCAAAAACTTCTATGATTTCTAGGTTATGACGAAGTCCAGATTCGTAGTCGTTTGGATCATGAGCTGGAGTAATTTTTACGCATCCTGTACCAAATTCCATGTCTACAAATTCATCTTCGATAATAGGTATCTCTCTATCCATGATAGGAAGTATACATGTCTTTCCTACGATATCTTTGTACCTTTTATCCTTTGGATTTACTGCTACTGCTGTATCTCCAAGCATTGTTTCAGGTCTTGTAGTTGCAACTTCAATGTATTTTCCTTTTTCACCTTTTATTTCATATCTTATATGCCATAAATGTGATGGTTCTTCTTGATAAATAACTTCTGCATCTGAGATAGTAGTATTACAACTAGGACACCAGTTTATCATTCTTGTACCTTTGTATATAAGGCCTTTATTATATAGCTTTATGAAATGCTCAAGTACTGCATCTGACATTCCCTCATCCATAGTAAATCTTGCTCTATCCCAATCACAAGAACAGCCAAGCTTTCTTTGTTGCTCTTGAATGATTCCACCATATTTTCTGGTCCAATCCCATGTCTCTTCAAGGAATTTTTCTCTTCCAACATCAGCTTTTGTTTTTCCTTCAGACTTTAAT
>CAYYBL010000084.1:0-5820 GCA_964470175.1 uncultured Lachnospiraceae bacterium
ATACTATTTTATTTTTACGAAATACATTTAAATATGATATAATCAATAATGTTGTTAGAAAGGATTTGTGGATAATAATGAAAAAATTTTTATTAAAAGAATCATGTAGCGAATTTAAATCAAACCATCAATTTAATGGAATAGATCTTGTAAAATTTATTTGTATTTTATTGATTTGCACGATACATATTAATCCGATAACAATTACACCTTTAGAATTCAATATAAAAAATTTTTTTATACAAAATGGAATATGCCGTATCGCTGTGCCTTTTTATTTTATTGCATCAGGCTTTTTATTATTTAGAAAAATGGAATCTAATAATCTTGATGATAAAAGAATAAAAGAATATTGCTTTAGAATTCTAAGATTAATGGGCACATGGACATTTCTTTTATTTGTGGGAGGTTCTGGACAATTATGGTTTTTTGGAGCACTAGTTTTAGCAATAATTATTATAAGTTTCCTAATAAAAAAAGGGATTAGTTTAAAAGTTATATTTTTATTATCTTTTTTAGCCTTCACAATAGGTATATTTGGTACTTCTTATTATGGCTTTTTGGAACCACTAAAAAAATATTCTATATCAAGATTAATTATTGTAGGCTATGATACAATTTTTGTCACTACAAGAAATGGTATATTTTTTGGTTTAATTTTTGTACTAATAGGGTTATTATTTGCCAAGAAGCAAATTCATCTTAACAAGTACGTTGCTATTATAGGATTAATAATATCAATATTTTTAATGTATATCGAAATATACTTTTTAAAATTTCATTCTCATCCAAAAAAATTTGATATGTATATATCATTGTTGCCTGCTTCATTCTTTTTATTTTATATAGCATCACATATCAATTTAAAAGACAGGCCAATATATAGTGAGTTAAGAATTATTGGAATATTTATCTTCTTTATTCATTTATTTATACACTATTTTGTAGAGTTATTCACAAGAATTCTCTATAATAGAAATATTGTTGATATTACAAATTTACAATACATAATAACAATGATTATCACTGTAATATTAGCTATCTTCATTGAAAAGCTATCTAAAAAAGAAAAATTTTCATGGCTTAAGTATTTATACTCGTAATAGATTTTGTAAAAAAGAGAGGATTCTTAAATATCCTCTCTTTATTTTTCTTCTTTTCTTTTTAACATTTTACTATTTATCAAATTTAAATTCAATAATAAAAAACAGCTTGTAAATGGCTATACTTGGTCACTTATAAGCTGTTTTAATATTTTATTTTTTTAATGCTTTAAAAAATCTTTTTAATATTTTTGATAAAAAATTATCTTCATTTTTAACTATAGGCATATTAGGTGCTTTTTCATCATTTATATGATTATCATTACCATTTTTTGATATTTCAAAGGAATTATATTTTTCTTTTTTGGCTTTTTCATGTTTTTGCTGATTTAGCTTGTAATACTGTATCATTATTTGTTTTTGCTCATCACTAAGTAGATACTCTGTATTTATGTATGCTAATAATGCCAAAGTATCAGAATTTAAATTTTGATTTTCAAATTTTTTTGTATTATCATATTTCCAAACATAATGCTTGTCTTTATTATCTTTTATTACCTGTATAATGTTTTTAGGAATCTTTAAATAATTCTCGTTTGTCAAATGATTAAGTATCTCATCAACCTCAACAAGTCTCTTACTAATTTCCTCCATAATTATCGATTATCTCCTATGGCCCAATAATCTATCTAACATCCTTTTAAAAAATCCACGAGCCCCATCAACTTTTTCTGCAGGCAAATCTTTACTAGCTCTTGCTATTGTTTCTGGATCAATAGTTGTTTCTTCTGCAGCTTTGACTTCAGATGTTGTTTCAGATGACGATACTTCCTCAATTTCTTCAGAAGGACTTACTATACCATCTTCTTCATCGTAACTAGATACTTCATCATCATCGTATTCGCCTTCTCTAATGGCATCTCTGTATCCACGTATTTCAACTAACCTAATAAATCCCTCATTTAGTAATATTGATTCCCTTTTTGTACATTCAAATTCAATTATTTCATAATCATCTTCATCCTGAGCATATTCAGGCCAATATTTAGTCTCTACAATTCCAATCTCATCCATAGATTCATCAGGATCGCTCATAATAGCTTCTCTTCTAGCTTCTCTAGCTTCTTCTTCTTTTCTTCTATCTTTTTCTTCTTTTTCTCTTTTTCTTTTTCTTTCTTCCATTTCACTTTTTAATCTTTTTTCCCTATCTTCTAAAGACTCCCAATTATAACTCATAACAAATATAACACCCTTCTTTATTAATTTAGTAAAATTATATATTTATAGATGATAATAGTCAAGTTTCAATATTTTTACATTAACAAAAAAACATAATACTATTCTTTAATATTAACAGCTTCACCAAATCTAGTTAATTCAAAATAATTACAAGTATCTTCACTGAAAATACTTATTTTTTCATTTGATTTTTTATCTGATAGTCTATAATATTCATATGAATCAACTTCTTCATAACTAACATTTCCATCATCATCGTAAATTTCATTTTTTGTATAATGAACTTCTATACCGTCTTCATCTATAGTTTTATATTCACCATGTAAAAGTGAGACATTGCCACAGATAGCAACCTTTCCATTTTTTGTAAATTCCCAACTAACATCTGTACCATCTTCAGCATAATGTCCAGATAGCATTATATTATCAAAATTATTATTTCTTACTAATTTAGAATCTCCATACATTAATGTATTGTCATCTATTATAGTTATTTCTTCATTTTTTCTATATTCTAATTCAGAATTATCTTCTTTTTGATCTAGTAGATTATATGCTTTTTTATATGTTATTTTAATAGTATCATCTTTTATTTCAAAATCCCCATAAAATCTATAAACAAGGCTATTGCAAATAACTTCATTTCCATAAAATGTATATGAATCTGGATCTCCTGCTTCTACAGGTTCAACGTAACTTCCTTTTATTGTCCATTTTTTTCATTGTCATCTATACTTTTACATGAATCAATTACACATTTTCCTTTATACTCGTTTATTGAAAATTCGAACACAACAGTTTCCTCAGGACCATCAGACATCCATGTAGTTATTCCTTTGTATAAGTTTTTATCAATTTTTTCTACACTTTCTACTTTCCACTCGCCTCCTGAAGCTCCAGTACCGCCTATATATAAAATGCCATCAATATTCCTAAAAAAATTAGATTCTGCAAGGTTATTCTCTGAAATATAAGATAATACTTTTTCTTTAAATTCAGAATATGTTTTATTTGTCTTCATAAATGTTTGGTTACCATCATCAAAGCGTTCAGAATATATAATTGCATCATCAAATAAAAACTTCATTACATCTTCTGAGCTATTTAAAAAAGAGCTTTTAAAATCAAAATAATTTTGTAAACTTTCCTTTACTTCTTCATTTGAAAAATTATGTTCTTTTATATTATCATCTTGTGATTGAAGTTCTGCATGATTTTGTACTTCATTTGTATTTTTATTCTTAGAATTAAACATATATACGCACATTACTATAACTACTGCAATTATCAATAAAACTAATAAAACAACAATTTTCTTTTTCATTTTTTTACCTCCAAAATTAAATTATTTACTCAAACAATTATATTTAAATTTATATTAAAATTAATTTATAGTAATAACCAATCAATATAAAAATTGTAGTTGAAATATTCATAAGTGTCAATAATATAATATGTTTATATTTTTCTTTAAATAAATTTGCAATAAATTCTCTAATTAGAGCATTTGTATAAAAATACCACTTAGTTTTACTTCCCATACCTTCACAATCTATTCCACACTCATTTGCAATAACACCACTTCTAAATACATGATAATTCGTAGTAACAAAACTTATTTTAGCATTTTCTTTATCATTTAAAATAATGTTTTTTGAATACTTCATATTTTCAAAAGTGTTTCTAGATTTATTTTCAACAATAATGTTGTTTTCATTAATACTTTGTTCAATTAAATAGTTCTTCATAGCATCTGCTTCTGGCATTATTTCATCCGTACCTTTCCCACCAGAAGGAATAAATTTAAGGCTTTTACCGTTTTTTTCTTTTTGAATTTTAGCAAATTTTATAGCTTTATCAACTCTTGCTTTTAAAAGTGGAGTAAGTGAGCCATCTTTATTTATCCTACATCCAAGAATAATTACATAATCTTTATCAAATTTTGGAATATGATTTGCTGCAACAATATTGCAATACAGTGTAGCAATTATTAATGTATAAAAATATGATAAAGAAACATTAATAATAATATCAACTAGTTTTTTAATTATAATTAATTCATTTCCACTAAGCAATTTTGAGGTAATTAAATATACTGATTGACTTCCAAATAAACCAATTAAAGCTAAAAGTCCTATTACTATTCCAAGTATATTTCTATAACTAAAACCTTCCTTTTTTATAAGAACTATATTTGTGATGATACTATATATAGATAGAATTACTATACATGGCAAAGTTAGCATTGCAAAATAAGAAAATGATTTTAATGTATTGTCGTAAATGTTTACTATATTTAATATATTCCAATTTGCAATTAGCAAATTAATCTGTCTCAAGATATTAATATTAATAAATATAAGAAGTCCTAGATTCATTATTATTGCATATGAATATTTATTTTTTTCATATTGCTCTTTAATAAATAAAGAACAGCCATATGAAATTCTTATTAAAAATAGTATTATTATAATCTGAATAGATTTACTTAAAGCTACATTATTAAGCATATCTGTATGCTTTAGTATAGTAATACTAGTAATAATAAAAATAATTGTAATTATTAAATAAATAATTCCTTGTTTTTTCATCAAATATATGTCTCCTATTTTAAACAAAACTATTTACCATCATTATCTAAACAAACATCTTCACCATATAAAAATTCTTCAGTAAATTTTAGAATTGAACCTAAATCAATATTCACAACTTGTGAAGTATTATAATATTTATACATTTTTTAATCAATATACTAAATAAAAAAATAGATTCACAAACGGCTGGATTTAGCCACTTATGAGCTAATTCTAATTAATACCAACTTAGTAGATATTTACAAGTATTATCTCTCATTACGATTGGTATAAAATTAATTAATTTTTTTATATTATTATAAATAAGCTTCAATACCAATAAAAATGCAATTTTATTTAAAATATGTTATAATGAAGTTGTAAAAAATTTTTGTTGCCTTTGAAATAAGCAAATTTCGGAGGCAAAGTCCTCCGAACAATTACAAGGAGGAAAATGTTATGAATAAACGGATTATCGCAGTTCTCTTGGTAATTCTTCCTTTATTCACGGTGGTTGGTTGTGGTACAAATTTTATTGAAAATATTAAACTTCAAAATGAGGAAACACAAAAAGAAGAAACAGCTTGCAATATATACATATACAAAACAACGGTAACCGAAGAATATATATCTTTCTTAGAAAATTTCGATGAAAGTAACAATGAAATTCTTGGAGTAACTACATCTATGTATACTGGACCATATACTAGCTTATGGTTCTATATGGTAACCTATAAAAAGCTAGATAAACCCAGAAAAATAAAAAAAACTGGAAAAGTCTCATTATTTAAAACAACAGATAAAGATATGTATTGCAATTTTTTAACGGATTTTGATGAAACTCATTATGAAATTATAGGAACTACTACATCTATGTGGACTGGACCATACACTGACGGAGAATTCTATATGGTGACATATAGAGAATTGAATTAAAGATTGTTCGTACAATAGCTGGGAATTTT
>CAYYBL010000085.1:0-5811 GCA_964470175.1 uncultured Lachnospiraceae bacterium
GGAAAATGAAGACTTTACTTCTGTTGTAGCTCTTAATTTGGATTCATCACAACACATTGCTGAAAACGTTATTGTTCCGACATCAAAAGGGACAATTGATATTGATCTTGATTCAACAAATACTGATTTACCTTTTGAATATGATTTAGAAGTTGCCGAAGAAGTTGACACAAAAAGTACATATCAAACAGAGCTTTCTGGTATGTGGGGAAATCCTACAGATGGATATACATACCAAATAAACTTTACGATAAATTATACTTATCTTGATCATCCAATTGTTTATGAATTTAACGGAGATTATAATCATGTAGTAAATGAGCTCCACCAGCCATGGCAAGCAGGTACTGGATGGGGTCTTGTATATAATGATATTAAGATTGATTATCTTGGTATACCATTAGATACAGCAACTTATGGATCTGACCCTGTAGGCCTTCCAATAACTCTAGAATTACCAGCAGGTATGTCATTTATCAGAGTATATAATTCTCCTTCATATACGTATGATGAAGCTAGTCACAAACTAACATTTATCCCTGTATACTACGACTGGTATGGACCTAACAATGAAAATAAAAGTTCTGAAACTTATAATCCTGAATGGGATCCATATGTTACAGTATACAACTATGCCATTGAAAATAAACTTACTTGTCAAATTGAGCTTAAATACACTCCACAAAATGGTTCAAACGTTTTAGAAACTTATTGGAATTCTGTTTCAGCAGGTGGCAGAACGATTATCAAAAAAAATCTTTCTGATTTTAAAATAACAAAATATCAAATCAATAGTGATCCTATTGTTAATATAACACCAGGTAATAATCAAATTAGAGGAAGAGTAAATCCATCACTTAATGCAGATGGTACAAATACAGGAAATACAGTAATAAATCATATAAAATTATGGGCTGAATGGTATGATGGGCCAGATAATGATTTGGATAATTTTCATGATGTTGTAGAATCAAAAAAAGATTCGCCGTATGGTGTGATTCCACTGAAATTAAAAGTCACGCAAGTTTTAAATTAATAACAAAAGTGGCAAGCTTTAAGCTTGCCACTTATTATTTCTAATATTTCTTTCTGCTTCCTCAATCTTTTTAGCATCACGTATTTGTAGTTTTCGTTTATGCTCTTCATCATTAAGATAATCCCTATATATCAAATATAAAATTGCTTTTGTTTCTTCTTTTATATTGCAGTCTTCTATTGGTAAAGTTATATTTGGCTTATATGTCTTGGATTTTTCACTTTCAATAGCATTTATAATCTCAATTGGTATTTTGCTTACCATTGTTCTTGGCATTAATTTTAATATTTCACTTATTTCAGAATAAGCTTCTTTGTATACTTCTTCCATATCTATTTTCCTTCTATATCATCATTTTCAGTTTCTTTTTCTCTACTCGTACCAAGTTTTCCCACTCTTTTGGCTGCCTCTTTAACCACAGTAGAATCCGTATGCTCTCCGTATCCTTCGAATGCTCTAGCCCATTTCTCTTCTTCTCTTTCAATAGCAGCTACACACAATTTCTTTAAAGAGCCTTTACTTCCTCTAGCAAAAAATCCTCCTTTATGAATAAAAGTAATACCTTCAAAAGGATATTCCAAAGTCCATTCTTTAGGAAATGCAACTCTTTGTCCAAATCTTTCACTTATTGATGGTGGTACACATTGAGCAGCATAATCACCACTTGGATGTGGAAACATCACAAAATTGACAATTCCATGTTTTGGTTCTTCATTATAACCACAAACTGCCTCTACCCATGGCATTGTTTGCGCTGGAATTTGTAGAATATTGTTTTCAAAAAAGTCTTTTTCTTGTACTAGTGACTCTATCGTTCTTTGAGCATATGCTCTATCAATAAGCTGCCTTAATTTTTGCTCAAGAATACTACTTACGACAGGTCTGCTATTTTTTTCAAAGACGTGTTCATCTTGAAACTTTTTTATGAATTCTAAAAACTCTTTTAAAACTTCACGATCAGAAATTGGTTTCTCGCTTATTCTCTTAGTAACACTTTTGGAAGCAGTCTTTCCTTCAGATGAATCAACTTTTTCAATAATATGAGGTATTTTATCTAGAGGCTTTTTTGAATCTACTAATTCAAAAAATTGCTTCTTTGTTATGGCTTCAATATCTTCCAAAAACTCATGTGGCTGACATGCTTCAATGGTAGGCTCAGCCAAAAGTCCTTTTTCCAATACCGACCTTGCCCATTCTAGTGCTTTAGAAAACTGCTCATCATAATCAGGATCCTCTTCATACCAACTTGGATGAAATAATGGTATCAAATTTAATAGATTTGTTTTTGCCTTTTTTCCATTATCTTCAGCATCAACAGGTTGAATTACCTCGCTATCCACTCTTTTAAATAAACCATCTATTTCTTCTTCAGATAGTTGAGGATTTAATTTTTGCAAAATAGAATGTCCAAATTCATCAAATACGAGTCCTGCACTAGCATATGGTATACCTTCTTCACCTTCTCTTCGTTTATCATATCCTGGTAGATGGTGATCAAATTTTCCACCGCCCACATCGACACATATATCACATTTTTTAAGTAATTCTTCATTTCTTGTTCTAACAACAACAATTTTTTTACCAGCATGAAGCATAGATAAAAGAGCAACAGCAACAACTTCATCTGAATGAAATATGCCATTATGAGTGCCTATTACAAAACATTCTTCTCTATCTTCATCTAATGATGATACATCTTTATCACTTAGTATCGTAATATCTTTAATATCCATTTTCATCCCTCACCGAAGCTCATTATATCATAAAATCGTTTATTTTTCAATCATTTTAGCGTATTCATACCTACTTTAATAGTTTTTCAAAAGCATTTGCATTAAGTATTGTATTAGATATAAATTTACCTCTATAAAAATTAGCCCAATTGTTAAAAATACAAGGTGCGTTTTTTGCCTTCTCTAATGAATCTATCTTTATAAAGTTTAGTTTTATATTCTTTTCTTTTGCATAGTCTGAAAGCTCTTTAACTTCGTATTCTACATATGGACATTCATTGCTATAGTAAATCGTGAAGTCTTGATTATCAATTTCCATTTTTCTTGCTGCTTCATTAAATTTAGGAGGTTCACTTTCTTTAAACTTAAGAGCCATTAACTCATAGTCAGCAATACTATCTACAACTTCAAATCCATAATGTTCGAAAAATTTCTTTTCTCCAAGAAATGGTTTTTTCTTTTTAGATACTAAAGTACAAACACCACTCTTTCCTTTTTCTTTAGAATCATTTATTGCGTATTCTAATAATTCTTTTCCTATACCCTTACCTTTGAAGCTTCCTGCAACCCATAAGCAATAGATATATTCATAGTTTTTCCCACTAATTGGAACCCACGCTGTTTCTATAGGCTCGTATTCAATAAACATTTTACCTCTAGCATTTAATTTTCTAAAAACATGACCATCTTTTAACTTGTTTTTAATCCATTCCTTTTTGCAATCAACACCATCTTGATGTTTTGGATCTCCTATCGCACAACAAATGTGCTCTTCTTCAATGTTGTCAGCACTTAGGTTTACGTATTCGTTCATTTTTTACTTCCCCCTTATTTTATCTTTTTTTATAAACAATAATTTCCGGATTAGCTCCATTCATACCATATTCACTTACAAGTATAAAATCCATATTTGCAAGTATTCCAAAGCATCTAATGTTTTCTCCATCATTAAATTCACTTTCTACTTGATTTCCTAAATAAATATCATTATCATCTAATAATTGCATCTTTTTACCATTTGGAATAGGATATCTCAGATTTACAAAGCTACCATTTAACGGATTTAATTCATTGATTTTAGGCATACCTGGAACATCTAACATATTAATTTCATTTATTAGTTTTAATTTAAACGCTTCATAGTTTTCTTTTCCACCTGTTAATATGTATTTAGCAATAAAACACTGTTTTCCAAATGGACATCCTTGAGTTTCTTTACATTCTTTACAATTATTGTTTTTTCCATAGCCGCAACTACTACAATTAGCTCCACATATTGATTCCATTTTTCCTCCTAAATTTTCTTTTTAAATTATTTCATTAATTTATTTCTTTAAAATTTTTCTTAGCATATTCTAAAACTTGCTTTAAATCCTTTACACAATTTTGAACATTGCATAAGTAATTAGTATAGCTATAAATACTTTATTGCTCTTTTCTCCCCATATTATTGAAGGAATGTTTTCTATATTTAATCTATCTATCTTCATTATATAATCTCCTGTAGAAATTAGCATTTCTTGTACAATTTAATCATAATAATTACAATAAATCAATCGTGACTTTTAGAAGCAGCCATCTATATTCAGTAGTTACATGATAATAATAAATTGAAGCCATCCATTTTTACAAACAGATGACTTCAATTATTTTACCACATATCCTCGGACTTTCTAAAATTTTTTATATTGAGAATACGATATAGATTTCTCTTTTTTCTCTTTTTTCCCACTTTGAAATTTTGTTCTTGTCTTGTATAGGAAGAAACCCTTAAAGTTCTCCAAAATCCCCCTGAAGAATATCAAAAATATTATGTTGATAGATATCAAGAAATGCATGAGTATGCTATTGACTACATCAAAAAGCTATAAGAAAAAGAGACAAAAAGTCAGGAGACGACTGAGTGACATGTTAAAGCGAGTAGCAGATGAAATTTTGCTACTCGCTTTTTTATATAATCGGTATAAGTGTTTTTAGTTTTAACAATGCCCTATAGTTTTCTTTTCAAGTCCTCTGTTTAAATACAAAAAAACTCAAACTATTAGTTGTTCGAGTTTTTTGTTTTTTTCTCTTTATTATTTTTATATTCTTCATAAAAAAAATATATAAATTGATAAATTGGTACAAACGGAAAATAAACTAAAGTTGCTAATAAAAATTCATCTTTAACATTTTCTAAAGCCTCAAATCCATATTTCAAGTCATTGCTTACCATAAAAACTCTCGATTTTGCCCCGAAAGAAAAAGCCCCAAATTGCATAACAAATCCAATAAATATAATAAATAAGTGATATATTAAATATTTTTTTACCAATTCCGATCTTTGTATCATCATTTTGTGAATTATTATTCATAATCTATTTCCCTTTCATTTTAAACAATAATACTTAATCTCCTACAAGAATTGTATCATACTTCAATGTTTACTTCAAGATTAATATTGAGTCAGCAAGCATCACTAACAAAAGAAAAAGAATTTAGTTTACTATAATCAAAGAAAGAAACTAAGATATTAGAAGCTATGTTAATTACATAAGCAATATGGTTTAGTATAAATCGAATTTGAAAAATCCCATGAGACAATGTATTTGTATGCAACTGTATAGTAAAAATATGTGATACAATGGAGTTTAGAGTGAAATTGCATAAGATTTAAAGTTGCGTGAAGTGGCGAAATGTCGCCATAAAGTAGAAAAAGAACTACGAAGTTATTCTTCATAATTCCTTCTCAATGGTGCGGATGAGAGGAGCCTACGGCCGAGCCGCGTCGGTAAAAAAGTCCACTGGACTGTTTTAACCTTCGTACATGCTTGGCCTTAACCAAGCTGTACTCGGCAACCTCCTTTTCAAGTCCTCTCTTTAAGTACAAAAAAGAGATTAGCTTTGCTAATCTCTTTCTGGTGCGGATGAGAGGACTTGAACCCCCACGGTCTCCCACTAGATCCTAAGTCTAGCGCGTCTGCCAGTTTCGCCACATCCGCATGTCATCTCTATCAATGACAACATTAATATTAACACAATGTTCTAGTCCTTGTCAAGAAA
>CAYYBL010000086.1:0-5600 GCA_964470175.1 uncultured Lachnospiraceae bacterium
ATATTAATAAGGAAAATGATATGGAAACTTTAAACGTAGGTTTAGATATTGGATCAACAACAATTAAAATAGTAGTACTAGATAAAGATAATAAAATCATTTATTCAAACTATGAAAGACATTTTTCAGATACAAAAAGTACTCTATACAATATCCTAATTAAATTAATGAATGACTTCCCAAAAAACAACTACAGAATTACACTTACAGGTTCAGGCGCTCTTGATATATCAAAGATAATTAACCTAAACTTTATCCAAGAAGTAATTGCATGCAAAACAGCTGTTGAAAAGATTATTCCACAAACAGATATTGTTATTGAATTAGGTGGCGAAGATGCTAAAATTATATATTTTGATAAATTCATTGAACAGAGGATGAATGGTACTTGTGCTGGTGGAACGGGAGCTTTTATAGATCAAATGGCCTCTTTACTTAATACTGACACCTCTGGATTAAATGAACTATCAAAAAAACATGAAACTATTTATCCAATTGCTTCAAGATGTGGTGTTTTTGCAAAAACAGATATTCAACCTTTATTAAATGAAGGAGCAAAAAAAGAAGATATTGCTGCTTCAATTTTTCAAGCTGTTGTAAATCAAACCATTAGTGGACTTGCTCAAGGAAGACCTATTCGAGGTAAAGTTGCTTTTTTGGGAGGACCTCTAAACTACCTTTCAGAACTAAGAAGAAGATTTATAGAAACATTAGACTTGAAAGATGATGAAATCATTATTCCCGAAAATGCTCATTTACTTGTTGCAACAGGTGCTGCGTATAACTCGCCTTCAACAAATACTATTACAAAAGCAGATTTAGAGGATAAGTTAAATGCGTTAAAAAATGCAAAAATAATCGAAGGTAAAACATTAGACCCTTTATTTAAAAATAAATCCGAATATGACGATTTTAAGAAAAGACATGGCAAAGACACTGTTGAAAAGATTCCTATAACTTCATATAAAGGAGATGCTTTCCTAGGAATAGATGCAGGATCTACTACTACAAAAATCGTACTAATAAATAATGAAGGAAAACTTTTATATTCTCTATATGACAGTAATCATGGAAATCCCCTTCAAAGTGTAATGACAATGCTTAAAGAACTTTATAAAGTATTACCTAAAGACATAATTATAAGATACAGTGGTGTAACTGGATATGGTGAAAAACTTATACAAACTGGTCTAAATATTGATCTTGGTGAAATAGAAACAATTGCTCATTATACAGCTGCTAAAAAATTCGAGCCAAATGTTACTAGCATTATAGACATTGGTGGACAAGATATGAAATATATCAAAATGAATGGTGCAAACATTGATAATATTTTATTAAACGAAGCTTGTTCATCTGGGTGCGGATCTTTTCTAGAAACATTTTCAAAAAGTTTAAATATAAGCATAGAAGATTTTGTTAAAGAAGCTTTAAAATCAAAATCACCTGTTGATTTGGGATCAAGATGCACCGTATTTATGAATTCAAAAATTAAACAAGCTCAAAAAGAAGGTTTTTCAGTTGGAGATATTTCAAGCGGACTTTCATATTCAATCATAAAAAATGCTATTCAAAAAGTTATGAAAGTACGTGATACGGAAACACTTGGAAACTACATTGTAGTACAAGGTGGTACTTTTTATAATGATGCAGTACTAAGAGCATTTGAATTAATAGTTGGAAAGAACGTTATCAGACCTGATATTGCAGGACTAATGGGTGCGTATGGTATTGCTCTTCTAGCTCAAGAACAATACAACAGTAATTTGGACATGACCCATAGATCTACAATTTTAAAATCAGATGAAATTGACAAACTGAAAGTAAAAATCACACATGCTAGATGTGGAAAATGTGAAAATAACTGTCAACTCACAATCAACTTATTTGATAATGGCAAGAGATTTATCTCTGGAAATAGATGTGAAAAAGGTGCTGGTATACAAAATTCAGAAAAAAGAAATCTTCCTAATATATATAAGTACAAATATGAAAGATTATTTGATTACACTCCTTTGGAAGAAAAAGATGCAAAAAGAGGAACAATTGGTATTCCAAGAGTTCTAAACATGTATGAAGATTATCCATTTTGGTTTACATTTTTCACAAACCTTGGATTTCGTGTAATATTATCTGAAAAATCTACACGAAAGACATACGAAAAAGGTATGGAATCAATGCCTTCAGAATCAGTATGTTATCCAGCAAAACTTGCACATGGACATATAAAAAGTTTAATAGATCAAGGTATTAAGACAATATTTTATCCATGTATACCATACAACAGAAAAGAATACAAAAAAGCAGATAATCACTATAACTGCCCTATAGTTATTTCATATTCTGAAGTAATAAAAAATAATATAGAAGAATTAAAAGATGATAATATAACTTATTTGAATCCGTTTCTACCAATTGATGATACAGAAAACCTTGCACAAGTTGTATACAAACTTGAGGAATTTAAAAAATATAAATTTACTAAAAAAGAACTTAAAAACGCATGTAAAAAAGCCGAGGAAGAATATCAACAATTTAAAACCGATATAAGAAATAAAGGAAAAGAAACCTTAAAATTCTTAAAAAAGAACAATTTACGAGGTATAGTTCTAGCTGGTAGACCATATCATATTGATCCAGAAGTAAATCATGGAATTGATACTCTTATAACAAGTCTTGGTCTATGTGTTCTTTCAGAAGACAGTATCATAGAACCTGATAATGGTGTTGATGAACATCTTCGTGTTGTTGATCAATGGGTATTTCATTCCAGACTTTATAAAGCTGCAGAATTCGTTGGAAAACATGATTATCTTGAAATGATCCAACTAAATTCATTTGGATGTGGTGTAGATGCTGTTACAACAGATCAAGTAGAAGAAATTCTAAAAAGCTATGATAATATGTATACACTAATTAAAATTGATGAGATTAATAACTTAGGTGCAGTTAGAATAAGAATTAGAAGTTTACTTGCAAGTATGAATAAAAAAATAAATGACAAAACGGAGAATAAAACCACTAAACACTACGAACCAAAAAGAATTCCTTTTACAAAGGAAATGAAAGATCAGAAATATACCGTTCTTATTCCACAAATGATACCAATTCACTTTGAGCTTCTAGAATCAGCAATTAATTCATGTGGATATAACATGGTCCTACTTCGTGATTGTTCACAACATACCGTTGAAACCGGACTAAAATATGTAAACAATGATGCTTGTTATCCTTCTATTCTAACAACAGGACAATTTATTGAAGCTTTGCAATCTGGAAAATATGATACAAATCGAACTGCACTAATAATGTCACAAACAGGTGGAGGTTGCAGAGCAACAAATTATATAGGATTTATAAGAAAAGCATTAAAAGATGCTGGATTTGAAAACGTGCCAATTATATCATTTAATGTGGTAGGTATGGAAAAATCATCGGGATTCAAAATTACAATACCACTTGCTATAAATCTAATAAAAGCCGTATTTTATGGTGATTTACTACAAAAACTTCTTTTGAAGAATAGAGCTTATGAAAAAAATAAAGGTGAAACGATAAAGCTTTACAATAAATGGCTTGAAAAATGTAAACAACTAGTTTCAAAATCAACAGAAAAACAATTCAAAAATTCAATCTACGAAATGGTTGAAGATTTTGAAAAAATTGAATTAGATACCACGAAAAATAAACCAAAAGTAGGAATAGTTGGTGAAGTATTAATTAAATACCATCCATACGGTAATAATCACATAATTGAAGCCTTAGAACGTGAAGGAATGGAAGTAATATCACCTGATTTTATGGGATTTATAAAATTTATTGCAACACATAAAATTACAAATAATATTCTCTTAAATAGAGATAAAGGTTTATCAAGAATTTTTAGAACAGTAATTAAATTAATAGAATTTCAGGAAAAAAATATTATTAACGCACTTAAAAAATCAAAAAAAGACTATCTTCTTCCTGTAAATATTTATGAGCTTGAAGATAAAGTGAAAAACATTTTATCAATTGGAAATCAAACAGGAGAAGGTTGGTTTCTAACTGCGGAGATGATTGAATACATTGAACATGATATTCCAAATATTGTATGTGTACAACCCTTTGCTTGTCTTCCAAATCACGTTGTAGGAAAAGGAGTCATAAAATCTATAAGACAGGCATATCCAAATGCAAATATTTCACCAATAGACTATGATCCAGGTGCAAGTGAAACTAATCAAACAAATAGACTTAAACTTTTAACAACCGTTGCAAAAGACAATTTAAAAAACAACAAATAATAATTAAAAGGTACATATAAAAAATATGTACCTTTTCTTTTTTTTTCTAAAAAATCTAATCATATCAACAGTTTAAAGTTTTTAAACTATGCCAGAAAATAAAAGAAAAAATGTTATCCACATGTCTTTTTTAGTAGTAAAATCTTATAAAAATGTATTCTGTGGATAACAAAAAAATGTTTATAATTTACTTAAAAATAAGAGTCAAAAAAATAGTCAAAATCAGTTGATTTTAGGTTTTAAATTTTTATATCATAAAAACAATAGTATAATTCTGTTTTAAAATATGAAATAAACATGCTATTTTTATAAAACAAGAAAATCATCAAACAAATAGCCACTTCTAAAGAATTTCTTTTTTATTTGCAAAATAATAAAAATACTAAAATAGAATTATTTTTTTATCTATATTCTTTTTCGTAAAAAAAAATCATATTTTCAATCATATTTTTAAATTTTAATTAGTTTCTAGCAATAAAAATAAAGCAGCAATCTTTTCATTTCAACTCTAGCAAGCTTTATAAGTGTAACATTTTTGTTACAGTTTGTTTTTTTGTTTTTATGGCAAATCAAAAAATATCCTTATTATAATTAAAAAAATTAATACTTTTTGAATCTATGGCAAAACAAAGATAAAATATGGTTTTTTGTAGAAAATATAAATATAGAAAATTATATTACATTATTTTCAACATTTTAACCTTTTAATTACAACTTTTAGCAAAAAAATTAAATCATGATGTTTATTTCCTTAAACATATTTTATTAAAAAAAAGTAAAGTTCACTTATAATAACTACTTCAGCATTTAATCAAAATTTAAAATAACAAAAAAATAGTTTGATATTTTTTTCTTTCATAATTTAAAACATAAAAATATATTACAATAGAATTAATAATTCATATAGAACTAAAAATGCTTGATTTCTCTGCATTTTATGTTTTTGTGTAATATTAATGAAATATAAAAAAATATTAACAGGAAAGAAAAATGATTTGATTTTTATTATAAAATTAAAAAAAACTCCTTTCTTAAGTATATCAGTTTATTTAGAGAATCTATCAAAAAAACAAAAAAACCATTTTTATTAAAAAACCTTAACATTTTAATCTTGTTAACATATTTCTTGTACTTTTGCACCTTTGGTTTAAATTTCAATTTCTTATTTTTGTCATTTTGTCTTTCTCTATGAACTAAAAAAAATAATTTCAAATATGTTTCGAATTACAGTTTTTTCAGTATATCTATAGCATGATTTATTACATTAATAATTCAATTTGATTAATATTTCAATATTATTAGAATTATGTTAAT
>CAYYBL010000087.1:0-5543 GCA_964470175.1 uncultured Lachnospiraceae bacterium
CTATGTAAGCATTTTCTTTTAATTTTGAGCTTATACTTTTTTTATTTAGTTCAAATAAATTGTCGTTATCCGTAATTCCAGAAAGTGTAATTATTTTATCTTTGGATAAGTTGCTATTTCCAGAAACCTCAATATTTTTGATATCGAATAACCCAGATCTTAGAATAAAAAATATAATGACTATCAAAAAAATAAAGATAATCACATTTCTTATTCTTGATATTTTTTTCTTTTGATTTAATGGTTCTTCTGTACGAATATCTTTTGCTTTTTTCCCATACTTTTTTTTCTTTTCTTTTTTTCTTTTTTTAATATCAGATTTGTTTACTTCGACAGAAACCACAATTTCATCATCATTATCTTTCAAGCGTTCACCTTCTTTTGTAATTTTTTAACATTATAACACAGAACTATAAATATATCCATACATAAAATAAGTAAAATCCACAAATTTATCAATATTTGTGGATTTATTTAAAAACTAATTTATTTACTTTTGAATTTATATATTTTTCAAGTTTTTCCATAAATAGATTTGGTTCAATTTGTCTCTTTGCAACCATATCCAAACCTTTTTCCCAGCTAGCTGTAAGTTCTGGATTTAACATATCTGGTACAGATTTTTTTACTATATCATATACTGCTTCGCCCTTCTCAGTAGGTGTTATTATTTGTGTTTTTTTGTTTATACTTATGTAATTAATTCTTTCTAACTTTTCTATTATACCACCTCTTGTTGCTGATGTTCCTATACCTGCTCCTTTTATCTGTTCTCTAAGTTCCTCATCTTCTATAAGCTTTCCGGCATTTTCCATTGCAAGTATCATTCCTCCTGAACTATATCTTTGTGGTGGAGAAGTTTCCGCATCCTTAACATTAAACTCAAGTACATCTATTTTGTTACCTTTTTTTAAGCTTGATAAAGTATCTATGTTGTCATCTTTTGAATCATTTTTAACTCTATTTTTTAATACCTCAAGATATCCTTGTTTTATGCATACCTTTTCACTTGCATAAAATC
The DNA here is from genome assembly GCA_964470175.1 of uncultured Lachnospiraceae bacterium. GTDB lineage: Bacteria > Bacillota > Clostridia > TANB77 > CAG-508 > Scatovivens. The sequence continues at coordinate 1,022 of CAYYBL010000087.1, forward strand.
TTTCTTTATCTACCTCTACAGTAATATTTACCTTATTGTACTCAGCTGGTGGGTAGAAGATTGCTAAAAATCTTTTTACAATAAGCTTATAAATATCTTTTTTTAATTCGCTTAACTTATCATAATTTTCAAATCCTTGACCAGTAGGAACTATAGCATAATGGTCAGTAATCTTACTATCATTTACATACTTTGTCTTAACTAAGTTAGTGCTATATTTTTCATCTATCATCTTTTTTATATACTGACTTATTTCTTCATCTTTAAAATTTTTATATAAACCATTAAGATTTTTTCCTATTACTTTTGCAATAGCAGTTGATAGCACTCTCGCATCTGTTCTTGGATACGTAACAAGCTTTTTTTCATATAATTCTTGAATTATCTCTAATGTTTCATCTGGTTTTATTTTATAAATCCTAGTACATTCATTTTGTATCTCTGCAAGATTAAATAGTAATGGTGCATTCTCTTTTTGTTTTGATTTTTTAATTTCAATTACTTTTGCATCTTTTCCCTTGAGAGATTCAATAAAGCGATTTGCATCATCTATTTTTTTGAATCCTGTTTCATTGTACAAAATAGGACTTTCAAAAAAACGTGATCCTTCATATACTTTCCATTCTGCTTGAAACTTTGATTCTTCCTTTCCAAAATTTCCAATTATTTTATAATACTTAGTTTTTTTAAAATTTCTTATTTCTCTTTCTCTAGAAACAACCATACCTAATACACAGGTCATAACTCTGCCAACAGACACACATATTTTATCTTCGTTTAATTCTTTTGCTACTCTTTTGCCAAATATAATAGATAACAATCTTGAAAAATTTATACCAATAAGATAATCTTCTTTTGCTCGTAAATACGCAGAATCTGAAAGACTATTGTATTCAGAAGCATCTTTGGCTTCTTTTATCCCTCTTAATATTTCTTCTTCTGTTTGTGAATCAATCCACACTCTTTTAATCTTAATATTAGATCTTGGCTGAACTAGCATAAGTACTAATCTTTGTATATATTCTCCTTCTCGTCCTGAGTCTCCAGCATTATATATAGTATCTACATCTTCTCTTTGCATCAAACTTTTTATGACATTAAATTGTTTTTCTTTATATCCTTCTGAAATAACCTCATATTTATATTCCTTTGGAATAAAAGGTAATGTATCAAGTCTCCAAAATTTCAATTTTTCATCATATACCTCTGGATAACTCATTGTAACAAGATGACCATAACACCATGTAATAATCCAATCATTAGATTCAATGTATCCATTTTTTTTATTTATATTTAATTTAAGTGCTTTAGCAAACTCTTCTGCAACAGAAGGTTTTTCTGTAATTAGTAACTTCATATCTACCTCATTCAGTTTTTGATTATATAATATGTTTTACCCTATTTCAAGAAAAAAGAACTTGTACTTTATGTACAACAAAAAAAGACCTATCTCTAGGTCTTTTAAATTTCTTTCTTATATTATTGAATCCAACTTGATTTCTCAAACTTTATATAAAATCCAATACTTACAGCAATTGCAATAATCAAAAGTATCAAAGCTGTATCTTCGGCTCCAGCTTGAGATATATCCTCATCAGATTTATTTACATTCTCAACATAACTAATAACATTATTAACATTTTTATTAACATTATTATTTACATTTAATACCATGTTACTATTTGTATTATTCAAATTATTTGCACTTGGATCATAATCATCAGCAACTATAGTTATTGTAGTTGCGATATCTGAAGCAGTCTTATCTTGATCCTCTGTCTTTCCTACGATATCAGTAAACTGAATCTTTGTTGCAACTGATTTCTTTGCCTCGCTTGTGATTCCTTGTTTTGTATTAAATGTGATTTGACAAATTGATGTATCTGTCTTTGCTGCAATAGTACTTGTAAGAGTTAACTTATTTGTACCTGCATCGTAAACTGGCTTCCAATTATTCAACCTTTCAAAATCAGATTGCGTAATTGCTTCAAACACTGATGTATCATACGTAAGTGTACCAGTAACTTCTGAAAATCCTTCTGAAGAACCTGCATCAATATTAGTTATTTTTAAAACAACAATAACTGTATCTTCTTCCGGTGCAGTCGTCTTACTAGGAGTAAGAGTAACCGTGAAGCTTATGGCTCTAACAATATTTGTAATTGTAATTGTCAGCATAAATACTACTAATGCTGTTTTTAAAAATTTCTTCTTCATAAAAGCACTCCTTCTTAGATAATTATAATTTTACAATACTAAAAAATCAAGCTTTTTATGTTACATTTTATAAACAATAGTATTACTTTTTGTTTAATTAAACCAACAAAAACTAGCTTAATGTTTCCATAAATCGTTACCATAACAATATAAGCTTTTTTCATTGATTTGTCAAGCTAATGTCATTAAAATGTAACCTTTTCTTAATACCAATGATATTTTTATTTTGGTTTTTTGTTGTATAATTAAATGTGTATATACTAAAGATTATAGGGAAAATTCGCTTTCCTATAGAAAGGATACTGTGGTTTTGATGAGTATAAACTCTGCTATTTCTAAAGAAAATCTAACTATAATTGAAAAATTAAGTACTCAAGAAATAAGAGATATTGCCAAGACTATATCTGTTTTGCTCTCAAAAACTTTTCCTGAGCATGATTTAAAAGAAAGCGACTTATTTATAGCTGTATGCAGACTAAATATGTACAGAGCTAAGTTTAATGATAATGCAAAAGCTAAATATTTTTATAAAAATTCATCAATATATTTTGATAATGATATTGATCTTAAAAAAATTGACATTATATCATTACATGAATGTCTTCACTATCTTCAAGAATTTAGAGATGAAAACAATAATGTAGTTAGAATGGGATTATATAACTTAAAAAATCGTAAGGGTATGGCTATCAATGAAGCTGCTGTTCAGTATATGGCAAGTTTAGCTTGTAAAAAATCAGTTGAACCTGTTAAATACTATAATATGGAGTTTTCTACAATTAGTCCTGACTTTTATCCACTTCAGACCGCTCTACTAGAGGAAATGCTATTTTTTACTGGGTCATATTCTCTAATTCGTAGTGCATTATTTAGTGATGATGTATTCAAAAAAACGTTTATATCAAAAACAAGTAAAAAAATATATAGTGAAATTGAAAGTAATTTCGAAGCCATTTTAGAGTATGAAAATACTTTGTCAAAGAATACTGAAAAACTTGCAAATACTGTAAATAACTATAATAATATAAATAAAGTTAAAAAAATTAATTCTGTGATTGAGGATTTAAAAGAAGTAATATTAGAAAAGACTTTAGAAACTCAAGATTTGATTTATAAAAATTGTTTTCAATATGAATTTGATAATATTCGAAATTTAAAAGATTGTAAAAAAATAAAATATAGATTGTTTAGTTTCAGAAATTTACTTATAAAAACTGATAATTATGATAGTTTTTCTGAGTTTTATACTTCAATGATGTTAGATATAAGCAATAAAGCTTATGAAATAAAGAAATATGGTGAAATCACACCAGTAGTTGAAAACTATGATTTGACTCTTATAGAAGATAAATCTAGTCCAGTTGCACTATTTAAGATACTGATTCATAAGATAAAACTTATATTTGAAGAAAAAATAAGACAAAAGGATTTTTAAATATAATTTAGAAATAATCAGTCAAAAGCAAAAAGCCCCGTATCTAGACGATATAGGGCTTTTTATTTAGATTAAACAATTAAATCGCAGTTTGTCTTTAAGATTCTTTCTACTATGTCTTTTTCTGTAATAATTCCATTAAAAGCTAATTCATATTGTTCTCCAATTCTAATTAGTTTTTGCTCAAAATCATAGAAAAAATCGTCTTTAGAAAAGGGAAATCTAAAATTAATTCTATATATGTGAGGTTTCCCAGCGTTTTCTTCTCCTACTGTACTCCTAGTATAGAAATACATAATGTCGTAATAACCTTCTTTATCATACCTTCCATGAATATAGTCATCAGCCAAAACTCCTATGAACTCATAAGAATTCATATCAACAATAACATAATCAATGTTTGAAAAGACTCCTTTTTCCCTAAATGTGATTTTTAATGCTGCTGGATATTTAACCTTCATCTTTTGTAGTTCCATCTTGTTTACCTCCTATGATGTAATAATCTTTTTCCTTCAATTATTTAAATTATTGGATGTGATATAAAACTATAATTTTTAAATATTATATCACATTTTTAAGGTTATGTAAACTATAGAATCACTTTTTAAAGTGCTTCTGGCTGCGGGCAAAGTTATGTTTTCTATAAGCTGATGACTGCTGTTGCAAGCTTAAAGCCTTTTCCTTCTACTCTATATGAATTGATTTTATCAGAATTACATACGCTACAAATATCACTATCAATAATATTTGAATCTTTAATTCCAAGTTCTTTCATTAATTTTTTATTAATTGAAATTGTATCTATATAATATTTTTGTTTTCCAGCTTTTACATCCTCTCTTTTTATACACTCATCAATATTTCCTAAAA
>CAYYBL010000088.1:0-5498 GCA_964470175.1 uncultured Lachnospiraceae bacterium
AAAAAGATGCTAAACATAGATATTTTAGCATCAAATATATATAATTTATCATATAGTGAAAATCATCCATCAAACGAAGATTACACACATATGCCAATTATCTTCCGCATATGATAGTACCACTATCTCTGTCTATATAGCCAGAATCAACAACTCGATTATTTATGTTGTTGTATACCAAAATATTTAATCCTGAATGAAGCTTAGACATTTGTTCATCATCAAAATAAATATTTGGAAGCCCATCGATATCTATCTTAATTTTGTGGATATTATCAATGTGGGTTTCTTTTTGTATTTTACTGTTTGATCCGAACTTCATATGTCATATTTCCAGACTCCATTATTGCAGCATAATTTTTGTTTTGCTCAATTTTTGAGACATCGAGTCCAAGATTTCCAAACGCTTCCTTTTCAACTGCAGTAAGACTACCAAATCCACTATTTTTAGCAATAATCAAAGTAAACGATTTGTATGACAAATAATTCAAATATTCACTTATATTATAAATATTTGCCATCTTTACATTCTTTTCTTCATTTTCATATGCTGCTTGCAAATCATTCATATAAGAAAATTTTTCATCATTTCTTTTGTCTGTAATACCTAAATCATAGTTATCTTTTATGTATTGCCCTAAATAATTTGTAACCTTTTGTGCTCCATATATATTCAAATGATTTAAATGTTGATCATCATATTCATATACAAAACCGATAGCATCACAAAGACTCTTCAAATTGAAGTCGATATATGGTATACCATTTATATCCGCAATTTCTTTTACACTATTATACCTTTCCATATCCCAATCCATATCTGGGTTTTTAAAAATAATTAGTTGTATGTTTTTCTTTTTACAAAGGTCAATAATCTCCTGAATATACTTCCTGTTTTCTCCATAAAAACTTCTTTTAGAAGAAATGGTTTCTTCAAGATTCACATAAGTTTTGTTTCCACACATAGCTCCAGATATTGAATATCCTCTATAATTTACATATTTACTTGGCAACTTGCTTTCTGCAGCTGCTTCACTAAATCTTGAATGATATCTTATAATAGGAAATACTAGTCCCAAAAAATTCTCTGTAAAATTTGAAGATTCTGTTGTTTCGATACCATTTTCTTTATTTTTTTGGGTTTCATCATATACTCCAACTATTTCTCTTTGTTTAGAGTCATTATATGCTGCTTTTATTTTATTGACTGATAAATGCATATTGTCAAAGCCTTTTCTATTCTGTGGTTCTGGAGTACTTTCGAAAAGCATCTTTGCCTCTAATAATATAATTTTTTCATCTTGCGTTTTTAAACTTTCCTTAATCCATGCATAAGAATTCAAAATAGACTGCTGAGTTGTAGCGAGGCCATATGCTGAATATCCAAAATTCTTATAAAGCTCTACTGCAGAAAATCCTTTTATAACCTGACTAGATCCTACAGTTAGAATATCTAAAGAATTTTTTGGTAGACTATAAAAATCTTTTACATTGGCTGTATCATGCCATTCATCATTCCAATTTGGAACAAGATATTTTCCAAGCAAAAGAATAATAATTAAAAGGATTATGACAAATGCTATTGAAATTAAAATCTTTTTTATTACTTTCATTAAACCTTTCCCTTAACTTCTGTATTTTAAAACTTTGAATAAATAAAGCTCGATGAATCATAGCCAGCACCATATAGTCCAAAAAGAAGTATGCTAACAATTAAGCAAATCCATATGCAATACTGAAAAACAACTACCTGATTTGCTATTGATTTTCTAATATCATATTTTGTCTTCAGAATATCTACAAAAACAAGTAATCCTACGCTAAAAGCTAAAACTAAATAATCATATTTTGTGACTCCAAGAGTCATTATATTCAAATTCCAATTTGATGCAAAAATGCTTCCAAGCATATGCACTGCTTGAGAAACAGTTTCTGATCTAAAGAATACAAATCCTATACATACAAGTAATGATGTCCTCACCATTTGCATTAATTTATAAATCTTCCATTCTTCATTCATCTTCAATGTTTTTGCTATTTTCTTAAATAGTGGTTTGAATATCTCCCCAAATGTCATATAAAACCAGTGTAATATACCTGATCCTATAAGATAAGTATAATTTCCACCATGCCATAAACCAATCGTAGCCCACAAAACAAACATTCCTATATAAGTAGGTATTTTTTTGCTCCAATTTTTTCCTATGATTGGCTTCAATTTTTTAGACAAACCTTGTATAAAATTAGATTTTAAAATTGGATAGAAATAATAATCTTTAAACCATGTTCCAAGTGTAATGTGCCATCTTCTCCAATATTCGCTTATACTTCTAGAGAAGAAAGGCGTTTCAAAGTTTTCTGGAAGAACTATTCCTAGTGTCTCAGAACTTCCAAGCACTATATCCATACAACCAGAAAAATCTGTATATAATTGAATTGCAAAACATATCATTCCAAAAACAATATATCCACCTGAATAGTTTGTATAGTTATCAAAGATAGTGTTTACAACCATTGCAATTCTTTCTGTAATAACTAATTTTTTAAAAAATCCCCATAAAATTCTTTGAAAACCAAATACAATATTTCTAAATTTGAATTCATGTCCATCAAAAAGTTTTTTATCCATGTCAGAATATCTAGTAATAGGTCCTGATGTTATTTGTGGAAAATATAAAACGTATAGCATATATTTAAAAAAGTTTTTTCTAGCTTTTACTGTCTTTCTTGAAACATCAATAACATACCCCATAGATATAAGTGAATAAAAAGAAATACCAATTGGAGCAACAATAGAAATATAGTTTAAATTTGTATTTTTACCAATTATTTTTGAAACTCCATTTATGGTTATTACGAAAAAATTCAAATACTTGAGAACTATGAGCTGTGCCAAAACCAATAGAATTGTCAGTATTTTGTATATATTTTTTCTTTTATCTGTTTTAGCATTTTCTATAAATATTGCTCCAAAAAAAGTAACTATTAATCCATATAATATCATTATATATACAACCCATGAATTCGAAGCAAAACTTATAAAGATCATACTAAATACTAGTAATAATAACCACTGGATTTTCTTTGGAATCAAGTAGTATATTACAAGAAGCAAGGCAAGTGAAATTAAATATGTCGCAGAAGTAAGTCCCATCAATAATCTCCTATTTAAAAATCTTTTGGTTTTAACTCAAGATAAATGCTTTTTTCATCTTGAATCATAGTAATTTTTCCATGTCCTGGATACACAATAGTCTCATCTGGCAATGTCATAAGCTTTTTAGTAATTGATTCCATAATTTCTGCAAAACTACTTGTAGGCAAATCTGTTCTTCCCCATGCACCAGAAAATAATGTGTCTCCCGTAAATACAAAACCTTCTTGTTCACAATATAAGCTTAATCCTCCTTTGGTATGCCCAGGTGTTTCTATAACTCTAAATTCTAACTCTCCAAGATGTATTAAATCATTATCATCAAGTCTAGAATCTGCTTCAAGTTCAGCTATACTCATATCTATATAGTATGCCAAATTTATTTCTTCATTATATAGACCATCCGCATCATTTCGACTTATTAGTATTTTTCCACCTTTTTTGTTTTTAAGCTCAGTCACTCCTCCTATATGATCAGCGTGACAATGCGTAATAAATATGTATTTTAGATCAGCACCAAAGGCATCAATCATTTCTATTATTCTGTCTGGCTCTCCTCCAGGATCTACAACCATTGCTTCATTTGACTTTTCATCATATACTATGTAACAATTTGTGATTAATCCTTCCCTCGGAGTCTTCACTTGTAATCTTTTTAATTTCATAAAAAATCTCCCTAATTTCTTCTTCTTGAAACATCGTACACACTTTCAACTTTTCGAAATGCGCTTATTATTTTATTTAATATTTCCTTATTTTGCAACTCTAAAGAAACATCGATTATTGCAATATTTTCTCTTGTAGTTTTGGTATTTACACCAACCAAATGAATTTTCATATTTTCTACTTGCTTTATGATATCTCTTAGAAGGCCATTTCGGTCATTTGCCATTATTTCAATTTCGACTTTATATGATCCATTTACTTCATCAACCCAGTATACTTCTATCATTCTGCCCTCATCTTCTTGCATAAGTTCCTTTACATTGGCACAATCTGTACGATGTATAGAAACGCCTCTTCCCTTTGTGATATAACCTATTATTTCATCACCAGGAAGTGGATTACAACATTTAGATAGCTTAACCAAACAATTATCTATACCTTTTACTATGACGCCAACTCTTGAATTTACCGGTCTAATATTTTTTTCTTTTACTAGCTCTTCAATTTTATCCTCTAGATGCAAGTCTTCATGTTCTTCATTGTATCTATCAAGAAGTCTTGCTGTAACTTTTGTGACAGATATTCCACCAAATCCAATACTAGCATACAAATCATCTTCCGTTTGATAGTGGTATCTTTCAAGTATAGCATCCATCCATTCTGGCTTAACAATATCTTGATATTTAATACCAAGTTTTTTTATTTCTTTATCAAATAAATCTTTTCCTCTTTCAATATTTTGCTCTCTATCTGCTCTTTTAAACCACTGATTTATTCTTGATTTTGCTTGCGAACTCTTTATAAATTTTAGCCAATCTCTACTTGGTCCCTTAGATTGTTCTGATGTAATGATTTCAACTATATCACCATTTCTAAGTTTTGTTATTATTGGCATCATCTTACTATTTATTTTTGCTCCTACCATTTTGTGCCCTATTTGCTCATGAATACTATAAGCAAAATCAATAGGTGTAGAGCCTTTTGGAAGAATTACTATTTTACCTCTAGGAGTAAAAATATACACTTCATCCTCAAATAATTCCTGTTTTAGTATATTTAAAAACTCATCTGGATTATCTGTATTTTTCTGCCATTCTAACGTTTCTCTAAGCCAAGCAAGTTTATCACTTTTTACGATGACAGCATCCTTTTTTCCTTCATTACTCTTCTCTTTGTATGCCCAATGTGCAGCGATACCATACTCTGCTGTTCTATGCATCTCCCATGTACGAATTTGTACTTCAAACGGAGTCCCCTTTGGTCCAAGTAGTGTAGTGTGTATAGATTGATACATATTTTTCTTAGGAACAGCTATATAATCTTTAAATCTACCTGGCATAGGCGTATACATTTCATGAACTATACCAAGAATAGTGTAGCAATCTGTGATAGTATCTACCAAAATACGAAGTGCAAATAAATCATATATCTGATCAAGTGTCTTATTATCTCTTTGCATCTTTCTATAAATGCTATAAATATGTTTAGCCCTTCCAGTAACTTCTGCTTTTATTCCCTGATTTCTTATCTCCGCCTCTAAGTTTTCTTTTATTTGTTCAATAAATTGCATTCTTTCTTCTCTTTTTCTATCAAGTCCGACTACAATTTCTCTATATTCTTCAGGATTTAAGTATTTAAATGACAAATCATCTAGTTCCCATTTCAAAGAATACATACC
>CAYYBL010000089.1:0-5489 GCA_964470175.1 uncultured Lachnospiraceae bacterium
TTGAAAATAAAGCAAAAATGATATATAATGCAACTTAATTATGGAGTATTGGAAATAATATAAAAGACAAAAAATAAATATTATTTATGTATGATCTTTCAATTTATATAATATAGAAAACTTAAATATACAAAAGAGTTTGAAGTACTTTAGAAAAAAGTGTGTAACACATAAAGGATGTTGAATTGTAAAGGAAGTTTAATAATGAAATTAAAAGAACAATACACATGGATGAAACATTGGGACTTTATACTTATAGACATGCTTTGTTTAGCTTTTTCTTTTATTTTAGCGTATTATCTTAAATTTGATGAAATAAATATTTTTGAAACTACTGAGTGGGGCTCTCTTTTTATCATAATTTGTTGCATGAATTTTGCAATTATGGTATTTGAAAGTACTTATAGTGGTATTTTAAGAAGAAGATATTATCAGCAATTTAGAAGAGAAGTTGTTTTATTTATTTCGCAAGTTGCTATTATTTGTATGATATTTTATGCTTTTAAGATTGGAACCTTTTTCTCTAGAGAAATGATGTTTACAATGTATTTTACATATTTTGTGACATCTCAACCTCTAAAGTATATAAGGAAAAAAGTACTTACAGGTGAATTTAGTAGAAGAGTTAGTTCAAAGGCTAAGGTAGAAGAAAATAAAGAAGCCTTTGAACTTATGAATATTGACAAAAGAGCAAACTATCAAAAAGTCTTTTCAGCTTTCGTTAAGAGGACAGTTGATATTGTAGGTGGTTTTGTCGGATGCTTATGTTTGATTCCTCTTACTATTGTTATTTTTATACTAAATAAAATGAATGCAGATGATGATGGACCAGTATTTTTTATCCAAGATAGAGTGGGAAAAGATGGAAAACTATTCAAAATGTTCAAATACAGATCTATGTGTATAGGAGCAGATGAAAAGCTTGAACAATTTTTGGCAGAAAATGAAGAAATAAGAGAAGAATACTCTATTTATAGAAAACTAAAAAATGACCCAAGAGTAACTAGAGTAGGAAAATTTCTTCGAAAAACTTCTTTAGATGAATTTCCACAGTTTATAAATGTACTACTTGGTGATATGTCTTTGATTGGACCTAGACCTTATCTTGAAAGAGAAATTGAAGATATGGGGCCATATTATTATGTGGTAATACAACATAAACCAGGAATAACGGGACTTTGGCAAATAAGTGGAAGATCAGAAGTATCTTTTGAAGAAAGATTAGAGATGGATATTACTTATCACAAAAATAATTCATTTTTTAGTGATATGAGAATATTATTTAAAACGGTTAGTTATGTGCTAAATAAAAAAGGTGCTATATAAATAGAAGGTTATAATGTAAATTATTAGGATGATAATTCTTGAATGAATTGTCAGTTCATAACCCGAAGGTCGTAAGTTCGAGTCCATCCCCCACAACCAGACTTGAAAAGCTTGGAGCCATTGATTTCAAGCTTTTTCTTTTGCCGTTTTTTTAAAAATACTGCAACACATATGATTTTTAAATTTTTTATGAAATTATCTTGAATGTTGCTGATTCTTTTTATCCTTGTTATAATATATAAAAATGAAAGGAAAAGATATGTATATTGCAAGAATAAAAATTAAGAAAAAAGAAACATATTTAGATACTTTTTATGAAAAAAATAAATGGATGGAATGCTTTAAACATAAAGATAAAATTTGTAAATGGCGAATAAATAAAGATAATACAATTGAATTTATTATTGGAACATATAATGATAGATTTGAAGCATTAAAAGATGGTAAAATGTTGTATTTCAATATATTGTATGAATTGCACAGAAATGAATATGGGTTTTATTTAGGAGACAATAATTACGTAACACAAATGTATCATGAAAATAGAGGTTATACTATTGAAGAATTTAATAAAAATGAAGAATGGTTTTTTTGTTCCAAAAAGTATAGGGCAAATTTATTAGGTTTGTTTGTATTTGAAATTGATGAGGATATTGATGATTATGATAAATACTATAAAAGTTTTAAAGGTGAAATAATTACTATAAATGATAAAGCATTTAAATTTATAGAAAGAATATCTAAATTAGACGAGAAATATTTGTATTCTGAATCAAATCAAATTATTTTTAATTTAATAAGAATTTCTGAAAATGTTGATGAGAAAACTCAAATATTACTTTTATGTCAAGCATTAGAAATGATGGGAATTAGTAAAGAAAAGTCAAATAAAGAGAAGAGATTAATAGATAAGCTAAAAAAAATCGTAAAAAAATCAAAACTAAGTAAACAAAAAATTAATTCGTTAAATGGATATCTTGAAAATGGTAAAAAAATTTCAAGCAGAGAAAAATGTGAAAATTTAATGAGTAAATATTGCAAATACGAATATGACGGCTTTGATAAAACAAAAATTTTTAAGAAAGCATATGAAATAAGAAGTAAAATAATACATGGAGAAAAAGTAAATGAAGAAGGAATTTATCTCATAGGAATACAATTAAAAGCAATTGTGTTAGATATCCTTAAGGAATGGTCAAAAGATAATACATAAAAAGTACTGCAATTAGTACTGCAACGCAGGTGATTTTTATAATTTTTAATAAACTTATATGGAGTTATATGAGGCTATATGATGCCAATAAAGTCAATAGTTGCGTTGATTTTGTTGATGTAGCAGTATTTACGGAGAATTTGGACTAAAAAAGCAACAAAAAATGCTTGTATTTGTTGATATACAAGCAAAAATGATACTTTTTTGTGCTATACCTCGCAACCAATCTTATATCGTTACAGCTATCTAAGTTGTAGCGATTTTTTTATGTTCTCCAATTAGTTAACAATAATGCTTTAAATAGGCACTTTTATGTCAAATTGGGGAAAAATTGGGGAAATAATTCTCCGAAACAGTTGATATTTCTAATAAAAATTTAGTAAAAGACTATGGGAAACCTAAATATAAAATTAGTAGTCTTTTACTTTTTACATCGTAAAAAGGTTTATGACTTTAGTGAAAAAAGATTTAGCTAGTTTTTAGATAGTAAATAGTTATTTATAGAATTTGAAAATTGAAATAATATAGAGCCATAGACAATTCACAATTTGTTTTACAAAACAATAAAGTGCAATCTTTACATTTTAAAGTGCAAAAATTGCACTTTAGAAGAACAGGCAATAATAAATATATTAAAAGTAAATCCTAGAGCAACACAAGAAGAAATTGCAGCTCAAATTAATAAATCTGTTAGAACTGTTAAAACATATATGGCTACAATGCAAGAAAAAAGTTTGATAGAAAGAATAGTAAGAAAAATGGAGAATGGATAGTGAATAATTAATTTTTGTTGTAAAATATTATATAAAAGAAAATATACTAATATTAAGAAAGCATGTAAAAAGAAAAAATTTATATTAGTATAGTAATATAGGAGATGTTATATGAATTCAAAATCAGATATAGGAGCTAGAGCTGCTTGGAAAGGGTTTTCTTCTCAAACAGTATATATAGCATATAGATTAATGATATTAGAAGATAAGTTTGATATATATCCTGAAAATGTAGAAGATTTAATGATCAAAAAAGGTAATAAAATTGAAGAGTTAATACAAGTAAAAAATATAAGCACAGATTTAACTTTGTCTCATTTAAAACCTAAAGATAAAGACTCTTTTTTTAGGCGTGTATTAAATTATAAATCAGAGGATTTAAAAATTAAAGTTATTTCTTTCGGTAATATTGGTTTTGAATTGGAACAGGTAAATAAAAGAAAAGAAGAAAGCATTAAAACTTTTAAAAAGAAAATGTTAAGCTATGATTATACAGATGAAGAAATTAATTGGATAATCGAACATATAGAAATAAAAAAAGAAAACGAAGAGTCACTTAAAAAAAGTATATTTAAAAAAATAAATAATGATTTTAAAACATCCATAGCTGATAAAATAATTTTTGATTGTTTAATTAATTATATAAGTAATCTATCTAGAAAAGTGGAAATGACAAATAACAAAATATGGAATAGTAAGGTAAATGAAATAATAAAAGATATAGTTAGTATTAAAGAGATGCATGAGCAATATGGAAAAACTATATTTAATTTATCAGATTATAAAACAGAGAAATCTGTTGAGGTGCTTTCAGAAGAGTATAGAAATGGTATTGATGCCAACCCTGATCATATTAGAAATAATTTAGATATTTATAGAGATAAATGGATTGAAAAAATAAAAAAAGCTTATGAATTAAATAATATTGTATTAATTAAAGGTATTTCTGGACAGGGAAAATCTACACTGGCATATAGATTTTTAATAGATAATTTTAATGAAGAATTTGTTTTTGTAATAGAACATATAAGAGACTATAAACAAGCAGAAGATATACTTGCAGCCATTGGTGGTCTTTCTCGTTCTAAATCTAAAGAGACAATAATTTATATGGACATTATTCCTTATGATACAAGTTGGAAGTGGATATTAGAACAAATGCAAAAAAGAAATTTGAATATTAAAGTATTGATTACTATTAGAGAAGAAGACTATAGAAGAAATAATATTAATAATGGGTTATATGATTTAAAAGAAATAGAAATTACATTAGAAAAAGATGAGGCAGAAGAGTTATACGATATATATGGTTCTGATTATTTTCTAAATTTTGAAGATGCATGGCATAGTTTTGGAGAAAAAGGTCCATTTATGGAATTTATATATTTGCTAAGTGAAAAACAAAAATTGAGAGATAAGCTATCTAGCCAGATTGATAACATTATAGAAAATGAAGAAGATGCAGATAATTGGTTAAAATTATTGCTAATAGTATCGTTTGCAGGTAGAGATAACTATAAGATAGATTTTGAAGTATTGGCTAGTAAGATTGATTCAAGAAATTTGAGTAAGATGCTAAAAAATTTACAAAAAGAGTATTTAATAAAATTAGATGATAACTCTAAATATATAATTTCAACACATGCATTAAGAGCTAAGATAATTTCAAATATAATACTAAAAAAAATATATATTAATAAAATTCAACTAATAGTTGACGTTTTAAGTTGTATAACAGAATATTATCCTTCATTGATAGTGGAATATTTGTATGATAATTTAGATAGTGCAGAAGAATTCTTAAAAAAAGCAACATCTATAGATTATAAAAGATGGGATTCTTATGCGACTCTAATAAGAAGTGTTTTATGGTTAGATACATATAAACTCTATATAGAAAAGAAAGAAGATTATGATTATGGAAATAAGGTTTGCAATGATGTTTTTTCACTAATATTTTTAGGAGATGTTACTGGATATTTAAATTATGATAGAGAAGAAAAATTAAAACTACTTGAATCAATTAATGATGAGTGGGTAAAAAAAATTAGAGAAAAAATAATTTTAAATGAATTTAAAGTTAAATATTATTATACAGATATATTATTAAATAGTATTAGAAAATATATAGAAAATAAAAAAATTTTCATAAATGATAATTATTCTATGGCTGGATA
>CAYYBL010000090.1:0-5267 GCA_964470175.1 uncultured Lachnospiraceae bacterium
GAGGTGAAGAGTAAGAGTCTGAAAATTATATCTATGTATTTTTGAGTGTGCTAAGTATTTCGAACTATAAACGAGTTATGCAAGGCGTACGAAGTTCAAAAGGCAAAGGAGCATACGTGTGTATGTGACTGCGTTTTGAACAAGAACAACGAAGCAGAACGAAGTTTAGAGTTTGAAAGAAGTACACAATAATTTTCTGGTGATTATAACAAAGAGGAAATACCTGTTCCCATGCCGAACACAGAAGTCAAGCTCTTTAGTGCCGAAGATACTTACGAGTTACCTTGTTGGGAAAATAGGACATCGCCAGATTTTTTTATGCCTTTTTTCTAGATTAGTAGAACAACTTGTGCAAGTCAAGTGAAAGGCTTCTTAATTACAAAAAATCTAGCCAAAAAACACAGGAATAAAATTTCTGTGTTTTTTTACATTATATGAATTTTGTTCTTTAGGAAACATCTTTATTTTATATGATAATTGTGATAGAATAGCATGAGTTAATATCGAAATTTTAGAATTGAGGAAAAAAGTATGGATGATAAAATTCAAAAATTTAAAGAGATGATTGATGAAAGTGACAATATTGTTTTCTTTGGAGGTGCGGGAGTTTCTACAGAAAGTGGAATACCAGACTTTAGAAGCAAGGATGGTCTTTATAATCAAAAATATAAATATCCACCAGAAATGATATTAAGTCATACTTTTTTTATGAAGAATGTAGATGAATTTTACAAATTTTATAAAGATAAATTAAACTCTTTAAAATATGAACCTAATATCACTCATAGAAAGCTTGCTGAACTTGAAAAAAAAGGTAAATTAAAAGCAGTAGTTACACAGAATATTGATGGACTTCATCAAAAAGCAGGTTCTGAAAAAGTATATGAAATTCACGGAAGTGTTCTTAGAAATTATTGTATGAAATGTCATAAATTTTATGATGCAAATTATGTATTTGAAAGTGAAGGAGTTCCAAAGTGTACTTGTGGTGGTACTATTAAACCAGATGTTGTACTATATGAAGAAGGGCTTCCACAGAATATTTGGGAAAAGGCAATTTATAGCATAATAAATGCGGATGTTATGATTGTAGCTGGAACATCACTTACTGTTTATCCTGCAAGTAGCCTAATTAATTATTATAGAGGTAATAAACTTATACTAATAAATAGAGATAAAACATCGTTTGATAGTATGGCAAATCTTGTTATAAATGATTCTCTTGGGAATGTGTTTGACAAGATATAATTATTTTATTAAAATCAAACAATGTAAGTTATAATCTGTCGGAGGAAAATAATGAACCAAGATTTTGATAAGTCAGATCAAATTGAATATATAAAAAAAGTAAAAGAGTTAAATAGAGATAGAAAACAAACATATAGTATCATTACTATGGGATGCCAGCTAAATGAAAATGATTCGGAAAAAATTTCAGGTATGATGACAGATATGGGCTATAGTGAAATTGATGACTATAAGAATGCTGATTTTATAATATATAATACATGTTGCGTTCGTGAAAATGCTGAAGAAAGACTTTTTGGGAAAGTTGGAGAAATAAAAACCATAAAAGATAAAAGAGATGTTATTTTAGCAGTTGGTGGTTGTATGATGCAAGAGAATGTTATACTTGATAAGATAAAGCAAAGCTATCCATATATAGATATTATATTTGGTACACATACAATACAAAAGTTGCCACAGGATATATATGAATTATTATCAAAAAAGAAAAGAGTAAGAGATATACTAGATATTGATGGAGATGTATACGAAGGAATTCCTATAAAAAGAAATGATAAGTATAGAGCCTCTGTCACTATTATGTATGGATGTAATAATTTCTGCACATACTGCATTGTACCATATGTAAGAGGAAGAGAAAGAAGTAGAAATCCTGAAAAAATATTAAGTGAAATAAGAGAACTTGCAAGAGATGGATATAAAGAGGTTATGCTTCTTGGACAAAATGTAAATTCATACAAAGGAAATGAAGACATAAAAGATTTTGCTGACCTTTTAAATGAAGTGTGTAAGATAGATGGTATAGAAAGAGTAAGATTTATATCACCACATCCAAAAGATTTTTCTGATAGAGTTATTGAAGCTATAGCTAATAATAAAAAAATATGTAAAAGTATACATCTTCCTTTACAATCTGGTAGTACAGAAGTATTAAGAAAGATGAATAGAAAATATTCAAAAGAGCAGTATTTGGATTTAGTAAAAAAAATGAAAGAGAGAATACCAAATTTAAGTCTTTCTACAGATATAATAGTAGGATTTCCAGAAGAAACAGAAGAAGATTTTGAAGATACATTAGATGTTGTAAAAGAAGTAAATTTTGATCAAATTTTTATGTTTATTTATTCTGTAAGAAAAGGTACTGTTGCAGAAAAAATGCAGCAAATTCCAGAAGAAATAAAACATGTAAGGTTTGAAAAATTAAAAAAATTATATGATGATAGTGTAGATAAAAACAATGAGAAATATATTGGGACGGTTCAAAAAGTCTTTGTTGATGGTACAAGTAAAAATAATGAAAACTTTTTTGAAGGAAGAACAGAGACAAATAAGATTGTGATTTTTGAAAAAGGAAATTTATGCGAGGGTGATATTGTAGATATAAAGATTACAGAATCACATAAATGGTTTTTTAAAGGTGAAGTAGTTTAAAGGATGTGAAAGGGGCACATAAAGATGGCAGAAGATTATTCTCCAATGATGCAAAAATATTTGGAAACGAAAGAACAATATAAAGATTGCATACTTTTTTATAGATTGGGTGATTTTTATGAGATGTTTTTTGATGATGCAATTGTAGCATCAAGAGAACTTGAAATCACGCTTACAGGTAAAGCATGCGGAATGGAAGAAAAAGCACCAATGTGTGGTGTGCCACATCATGCTGTGGATATATATCTTTCAAGATTAATTGCAAAAGGATATAAGGTGGCTATTTGTGAGCAACTTGAAGATCCAAAGAAAACAAAGGGAATAGTTAAAAGAGATGTTATAAGGATAGTATCACCAGGTACTATTATTGAAAATAATATGCTTGAAGAAAAGAAAAATAATTATATTATGAGTATTTTCAAATCAGGAATATATTATGGTATTTCAATATGTGATATTAGTACGGGCGATTTTTATTCAACTCAAATAAAACTAAAGGAAAACAATTTTGAAAAACTTCTTGATGAATATGCAAGATTTTCGCCATCTGAAATAGTCATTAATCAAGAAATGCAAAATTCTATCAAAGAACTAAATATTTTAAATGATAGAAATAAAACCTTTATTTCTAGTAGAAATGAAGAGACATTTGAAAAAGATGAAGAGAAAATATTAAAGTCGTACTCTGTGTTTGATGGATATGATAAATTAAAAGAAAGCTTTGATGGAGAAGAACTTACAGTTCAATCTATAAATGGACTTATAAACTATTTTAATGAAACACAAAAAATGAAACTTGAAAATATTACAAGAATAAAAGTTTATGAAGTTCTTCAGTTTATGAGTTTAGATATAAATGCAAGAAGAAGTTTAGAACTTACAGAAAGGATGAGGGATAAAACTAAAAAAGGAACTCTTCTTTGGGTATTAGATAAAACGTCAACTTCAATGGGAGGAAGACTTTTAAGACGATGGATAAATGATCCATTACTTGATATAGATGAGATTAATGATAGACTTGATGCAGTAGAAGAATTAAAAGATAATATTATTTTAAGAGGCGATATAATTGAGTCTTTGAAGAAAATATATGATATAGAAAGGCTTGCAAGTAGGATTTCGTATGGTAATGCAAACGCAAGAGATATGATTTCACTTAAGAATTCTATAGAGCATTTGCCAGAACTTAAAAATCATTTAAAAAATGTAAATTCAAATTTACTTATTTTTATAAATGAAAAAATAGATGAACTAAAAGATATGTATAAGCTTATTGATGATGCTATAGTTGAAGATCCTCCAATGGCAATAAAAGAAGGAGGAATTATAAAGAAAGGGTACAATAAAGAAATAGATGAATATAAAGAGGCATCTATAAATGGTAAAAATTGGATTATTAAGCTTGAAGCAAAGGAAAGAGAAAAGACTGGAATTAAGAATCTAAAAGTTGGATACAATAAAGTATTTGGCTATTATATAGAAGTAACAAAATCATTTTTAGACAAAGTGCCAGATTATTTCATAAGAAAGCAGACACTTACAAATGCAGAAAGATTTATTACAGAAGAATTAAAATCAATGGAAGATAAAATCCTTGGAGCTGAAGAAAAATCGGTAAATCTAGAATATGAAGAATTTACAAAGATAAGAAAAGAAATAGGCCAAAATATCGAAAGACTTCAAAATACTGCAAGTGGTATTGCTAATTTAGATGTCCTTATGTCATTTGCGACAGTTGCAGAGGAGAATAACTATGTTAAACCAGTAGTTGATGATTCTCAAAAAATAGATATTGAATCAGGGAGGCATCCTGTTATTGAAAAAATGCTAAGTGATGGAGAATTTGTAGAAAATGATACTCATTTAGATTGTGATAATACAAGGGTTGCAATAATTACTGGACCTAACATGGCAGGAAAGTCAACTTATATGAGGCAGGTTGCTATAATAGTTCTTATGGCACAAATTGGATGTTTTGTACCTGCTGAGAAAGCAAGAATTGGTATAGTTGATAAAATATTTACAAGAGTTGGAGCATCAGATGATTTAAGCAGCGGACAAAGTACTTTTATGGTTGAAATGAATGAGGTCGCAAATATATTAAAAAATGCCACACCAAAAAGTTTAGTAGTACTCGATGAAATTGGAAGAGGAACATCTACATATGATGGTTTATCAATAGCATGGGCCGTAGCAGAATTTATAGCAGACAAATCAAAGATTGGCTGTAAGACATTATTTGCAACACATTATCATGAACTTTTAGCTCTTGAAGGAAAAATAGAAGGTATAAAGAACTATCAAGTCGAAGTAAAGGAAAAGGGAGGAGATGTAATCTTTTTAAGGAAAATTATAGAAGGTGGTACAGATGAAAGCTATGGTATTCACGTGGCTAAACTTGCTGGAATTCCATCTAATGTTGTTTCAAGAGCAAATAAAATATTAAATTCACTTGAAAAAGATGGCGTAAAAATAAAGGAAGAAAAGGAAAAGAAAGAGCAAGTTGCTGGTCAATTTGACATGTTTAATACAGGCTTTTCTGATCTTGCTCATGAACTTGATAAGGTAAATTTAAACATCCTTACACC
>CAYYBL010000091.1:0-5156 GCA_964470175.1 uncultured Lachnospiraceae bacterium
GTTCCACCATTTCCAGCTATTTCTGTACTCTCAGAAACAGAATATCCCAAATCTAATAAGCACTTTACACTGTCGATGTCTGAATATACCCAAGCTGAATTTGAAGGAATTCTCATATAAATACTTGTATTTTCTACAAATATATTATCCATATCTTTATATTTGTATTCTGTATCAAAATCTATCTCATTTTGAAAATTCTCTAGTACTTTATTTGCTCTTATTAGTGATTCATCTGTATGGTTTATAGAGTAATATCTATCCTGATCTATTCCAACATATGCTAAAGTACATAGTAAAACTTGGATAAAAGTTACAATTATAATCACTTTCAAATTATCTTTTATACTATCAAATATTAAACAAATAATAATTGCTGATAATAATAATAGTGCATCTGTTGTAATGGTAATATAGTATGCTGGCATATAACTACAAACCATTCCTAGTGCATTACCATAAAGCATTATGCATAAATATGCTAGAACAATTAAAATGGCTAATTGTCTACTTTTTACCGTTCTTTCATTAGAGTACTTTTGAAAATAATAATTACTTCCCAAAGTAAGCATAAAAACAGAAATAAATCCATGCCTAAATGGAAAGCAAATATATGATCCTCCATGCCATATAAGATTTATTCCTTCAAATAATAGTGGCAAAATAGCAACCGCAATTAAAGTGATAAATATAAATTTTACATTTCGATCTTTTTTCACATATTTTAGTAAATGATAATTTCCATATATTATCACACCATATAATAAAAATATATTTAATTTTATCCCAAATGAATTTGATATATCGGTTGATTCTCTTGAAAATCTATTAGACTGTGTATAAATTCTTAACGATGGTAAAAGAGCAACTGATGAAATAATAAACGCAATAACTGTACAAATTCCTATACTAAGTAAAAATCTTTTAACATCTACCTCTTTATATATTTTTGTTGCTATAAACGTAGAAATAAGAATAAAAAACAATATCATATATACTAATTGATACGCTAAAATAAGCGCAATTGTTAGGCATAATGTATAAACAATTGCTGAAGAAATTTTGTTTTCAAAAAACATATTTTTTAATGACAAAATTATTAGTGGAAACACAATCATTACATCAAGCCAAAAAAATAAAGTATAGAACAAAAGTGTATAACTCGATAATGCATACAAAACTGAAAAAAGCACATTATATGCACGATTCTTTTTTTCAGTAAATATTCTATCAAAACAATATTGAGCAGATAGTGCACTTAAAAAGACTTTTACAATAAATATAATTGAAGCATCGTATATAATGTTTTCTTTTTTAAAAACTATGAATAACAAATTAAATATATTTAATGCTCCACTAAATGCAAATAATTTTGAACCATCATAAATTAAATTTGTGTAGAATAATTCCATAAAATTATGATTTTTTATAGCATCACACATATAGGCGATATTAGTCAAAAAACATTGTGCTAAATCACCATATCCAATAGTATTATTTCCAAATGGATAAATTCTTTTAATAAAAAAACATATCATCAAAATAATAACAGTAATAATCGGTGATATGAAATGATACAAATATTTTTTTTTCACTATATCATTATTCCCTTCATAATCTCAAAAATAAACTTTATATCTTATTTTTCATCATCAAAATTTATTCGTTTTTCTTCTATTACAAGAGGTCTATGTTTTGTTCTTTCATTGATTGCCATAATATATTCACCCAAAAATCCAATAAAAAATAATTGGACAGCTCCTAAAAAGAATACTCCTATAAGCATTGGTGCTATACCAGCAGAAAAATCATACCAATTAATTATTTTTAAAATCAAATATACCAATCCAATTAAAAAACTTAAGAATGCAATTATCATTCCTAAAAATGTAGCTACTCTTAATCCAACCTTCGTATATGAAGTGAATCCTAGCATTGCTGTATCATATAAAACGTAAAAATTTGTTGAGGTTTTTCCGTGTTTTCTTTTTGGTTGTTCATAATATAATTCTTTTCTTTGGAAACCGAATTCAGCAACAACACCTCTCAAAAATGGAGTACTATCATCAATTTTTTTTAGTATCTCTAAAAAATCTCTATCATATAATCCAAATCCAGTAAAGTGTTCTATTTGACTAACTTCCGAAAACTTCTTTATTAATTTATAATAAAGATTTCTCATCATCTTAACTATAAAATTTTCTTTAGATTTATTCTTAATTCCAATAACAATTTTGTATCCATTTTCCCATTCTTCAATAAACTTAGATATCATTTCTGGAGGTTCTTGAAAATCTGCTGCTAGTAATATTGCACAATCTCCTTTAACTTGTTGCAATCCGATAATATGGCGAATTAACAAACCCAAAATTTCTGGCGTTATATATTGCTTTTATTTTTGCATTTCTTTCAATTTCTTTTTCAATCATTTTTCTAGTATTATCTTTTGAATAATTATCTATGAAAACAATTTCATAATCGTATCTATTCTCATAAATATCAAGCTGTTTTTCAACGGCTACAGCTATCTCATGTACATTTTCTTCTTCATTATAACATGGAATTAATACACTAATTTTCTTCATTTTTCTTTTCCTCAAAACTTTCTATCATTCTTGAAAACCCTTCAGCAACATCTACTTTGGGTACCCATCCAATTTCATTCATTTTTCTAATACTAATTTTAATGCTATCTAAAAATACTCTCTTCTCCACATATGTATCATCTTTTTTTCGTTCATTGTATATAACTTCTATACCTTTGTCTTTATATATTTCTTTTAACATTTGAGCAATTTCTAAAATTGATTTTTTTTCTACTGGATTACAAACATTATATACTTCTCCAGTTTGTCCATATAGTAATATTCGTAAAAAAGCTTCTGTGCTGTCTGAAATATAACAAAAATCTCTTACTTGACTACCATCACTTTTCATTATTATATCTTGATTATGAATTACATTATTCGCAAATTCGGCAAATACTCTATGATCTGATTCTAAATCAACAGAAGGTCCATATACATGAAAAATTCTTGCTATATTTACATTCACATTTTTTTGATTAAAATATGCTTTACATAAAGTTTCACCAAACTTTTTAGCTTCAATATATGAATTACACATATCTAAATGATTTACAAGTCCAACATTTTCTTCTGTTAGCTCTTCTATATTGTTTATTCTACCGCATACATTTGTACTAAAAAATAAAAATTTGTCCACTTTGTTTTTTTCTGCTAATTCAAGTAATCTATAAGTTCCCAAAGAGTTTGGTAAAATAGTCTCTATTGGATTTTTAATAAATAATTCTGTTGATGCTATACTTGCAGCATGAATAATATAATCAATTTTATCTGGAATATTAATTTCTTCACATATATCACATTTATATACTTTAAAATATTCTTTTTCTAAATACTTTCCATATTTTTCAAAACATTTTTTTTCATTCCTGATTAATAATATAACATTGCATTCAAAATCTTTTATATTTTCATTTAAATATATCAAAAAAAAGATAATATATGATGCAAGCATACCTGTTCCGCCAGTAATACAAAAAGTTTTTTTATTAAACTTTTCATATTCTAATCCGCTATCCTTTATTTTTTTTAAATCACTTTGAATTATCTTATTACTATAATTATTCATTTTCATATCATTCATCACAATACTTTAATTCCATCTTCATCTAGTATTGCAATCTCTCTTTCTGTTGAATTATATTTTTCTCTTATTATTTTTTTAATTTCACTTGAGTACCCTCCAGCAATAATAATGATTGTTTTAACATCCGTATCTGTTTTTAATATTTCTGGAGAAACAATTTTTAAATGTGAACTTGGAGTATATTTATTTTGTTTAAAACTTGCAGAATCAATTACATATTTAATATATTCTTTCATATTAAGTAATGCTATATCTGCTAATGATTGATGCCCTGCACCCCATATGGAAATATCTCCTATTTTAGATCTATTTTCTAAATAATTATAAACATCACTAGTTATTCTTTGATAATTTGATTTAAATATCTCAAAGTCATCTTTATTTTTCTTTCTAACTATACTGCTAATAATGTAATCATTCCAAATCACTTCACAAGACTCAACTACAAAACCACAATTTTCTAGTAAAAGTTTTAAAGTATCTTTTGTAAAATACATCAAATGATCACTGATAAATTCCGAATATAGTCCATTCTGTTTAATCATGTCAAAATTTGGAACTTCCACCAATCCAACAGCATCATCTGAAAGATTGTTATATATTCCTCTAAGAAATTCCTTAGGATTAGGAATGTGCTCTAAAAAATTCATGATATAAAAAACATCGAAGGGATACTCTGAAATTTTATAATCTTCATTATCTACAAATCCCTGACATACATCAAGTCCACTATCCTTTGCAATTTTAACAGATTCTTCTGAATTCTCAATTCCAAAAACTTTCATATTGGTTGCATTTTCGAATACATGCATATATTCTCCGCCTGCCGCAACCAATTTCTATAACTTTTTTATCTGTTAAATCATATTTAGAAACAAAATCTTTAAAAAATTCATTTCTAAATCTTTGCATTTCATCCGAAAAGCCCGTTGATCTGATAACATTTTTATAATATGGAACAGGCTCACAATCTAATTGAACTAATCCACAGAATTTACATTGAAAAACTTCTAAGTCTTGTCCTATATCATTTTTTATATCCTCTTGTTCTAAAAATCCTTGCGCACTATTTGGCATGTTTTTATACTCTAAAATTGACTTTTCTAATTTAGCTTCGCAGCACTTACATGATCCCATCAACTAATCTCCTAAAATATCTAAACCTTTTACATTACCTCTTTACATATTTTTAATTATTCTTCATTAAAAGGCTTCTGGGTAATATCTTCTTTTCCAAAAACTTCATCACATGGTACAGGTAATTCATGATTATAAATATGCTTTTCAACATATTTTTTCACCCATTCTTTATCTTCTGCAATCAAACATGTATCTATATGTTCACCAAAATATTTAATACTAAATCCTTTTTGAATTATATCTTTTAGTGGTGTCTCAAACACATTTCCTATTGATGTATGAATATATGGACATGGCAAGACATCACCATATTCAGTAATAGATATCATTCCTTTCACAGAAAT
>CAYYBL010000092.1:0-5133 GCA_964470175.1 uncultured Lachnospiraceae bacterium
ACAATTTGTTACAAAAAAGATATATAAAAATAATAAAAAATAAAAATAGAACAAAATAAAAAAAATACTATTGCACTAAAAAAAAATTATAGTTATAATATTTAATATTGAAGTTATACTAAGGAGGAGTACGGGAGATGCTAAAGAAACAAGAACAGGAAAGCGAGAAACTTGAAGAGAAGTCTATCTTTGATGAAGAAACAGATATGGATTTAGAAGAGAGTTCTAAACAAAGTTCTGAAAAAACTAGTGATAAGAAAAAGAAAAGTAAAAAACTAGATGAAGAAGAAATTGTCAACACCGATAGTGATGATTCTGTGGAAACTAAAGCAAAAACAGGTGATGATGAAGAAATTAAACCTGAAGTTCAAGTTTCAGTTCAAGAATCTGTTATTGAGAAAATAAAAGTTTTTTTGAGTAAGATAGCTGAGATGCAAAAAGAAGCAAGTGAAGATATTTCACCATCAGACTCAAAAAAATCAGATGAAACGAAAAAAGAAGAAAAGCCAAAGTTTATTTTGGAATATTATGATCTCCCATATAGATACAATGAAACAATAGTCAAAGTGCTAGCTCAAACCCCTCAAAAGCTTTTTGTATACTGGGATATATCAGATAACGATAGAAAGAAATATGAAGATACATTTGGACAGAATTTCTACAACAACACATATCCAGTTCTTCTTTTGTATAATGAAGACAAGCAATATGTTAGGGAAATTGCAGTGAATGATTTTGCAAATAGTTGGTACATTGATATAAGCGATCCAAAGACAAAATATATAATTCAACTTGGAAGGAAATTTAAAGATGGCTACTTAGATATAGATTACGATAAGGTAAGAAGAAATAACATAATCCTAAGAAATGATTACTTACCATATGCAGAGTCAAACATGATGGAAGCACCAAATGATCATGTGCTTATTGAAGAACTACCTGATTTTATAAGATTTAGGAATGTTAAAACAAATGAAGAATATCTGATAGATGTAAAGGGAATGAGACAGCTATTCGGTAAAAATTATGATGTAAGTGCATTCTACAAAGATCAATTTGACGGTGAATTTGAAAATGGAAAATTTGATATGAAAAATCCTTCTTCAAGAGGTGGATTAAATAGTTCTACTTTCAAGTAAAGTTTTATTATTGAATGAATTTTAGAGAGGCAAATTTTAATGAAAAATATAAAAGGATATGTAAATTTTGTTTTACATGCACATTTACCATATGTACATCATCCTGAAAGCGAGGATTATTTAGAAGAAGAATGGCTTTTTGAGGCAATATCTGAGACCTATATACCGCTTTTATTGAATTTTGAAAGATTAGAAAAAGAAGGTGTGAGATTTAGACTTACTATGACAATGACACCTCCTCTTTTGAATATGCTTGATAATCACTTATTACAACAGAGATATATAAAATATTTAAACAAGCATATTGAACTTTGCGAAAAAGAAGTAAAGAGGACAGTTTATGATCAAAGACTAAATAATCTTTCAAAGTATTATTTAGATAGATACAAAAATGATCTTAACGTTTTTGTTGAACAATATAAATGCAATCTTATTTTTGGATTTAAGCATTTTCAAGATGCTGGATTTTTAGAGATTATCACATGTGGTGCTACGCATGGCTATTTCCCTATATTATATGTAAATGAAAAGACTGTAAGGGCACAGATAGCCGTTGGAGTAGAAACATATAGAAGATATTTTGATAGAAATCCAAGAGGTATATGGCTTCCTGAATGTGGATATATTCCAGAGGCTGACAAATACCTTAAAGAGTTTGGCATAGAATATGCTATAGTTGAAACACATGGTATTTTATATGCGGATCCTACGCCAATGTATGGAACGTATGCACCTATTGTTTCAGATGGAGGACTTGTAACATTTGCAAGAGATATGGAATCATCAAGGCAAGTGTGGAGTTCACTAAATGGCTATCCGGGAGATTTCAATTATAGAGAGTTTTATAGAGATATAGGATACGACTGTGATTATGAGTATATAAAACCATATATTGCTCATAATGGAGCTAGAGTAAATACAGGTATCAAATATTATCGTATTACAGGTAAGGATTGTGCAAAGGATTATTATGATGTACAATGGGCAAAAGATTCTGCTGAAAAACAAGCAGGACATTTCTTTGATTGTAGAAATGCTCAGATAGAACATTTATCTAGTTATATGAAAAGACAACCACCTATTATTACATGTCCATATGATGCAGAATTATTTGGACATTGGTGGTATGAAGGTCCATATTGGCTATATACATTATTCAAAAAAGTGTACTATGATGATTGTAATTTTGAACTTATCACACCAGGTGAATATATAGATAGACATCCAGAAATGCAAGTATCTACACCTTGTAGATCAAGTTGGGGAGCTAATGGATATAGTGAAGTATGGTTAAATCATACGAATGATTATGCGCATAGGCATCTTCATAAAGCGGGTGATAGGATGTGTGAGCTTGCATGGAATTATCCAAATGAAGGGGATACTCTAAGACGTCAAGCCTTAAATCAATGCGCAAGGGAATTACTTCTCGCTCAAAGTAGCGATTGGTTGTTTATCATTACAAACGGCACTATGGTTGAGTATGCACATAAAGCTATAAAAGATCATATAGGTAGGTTTACAAAGCTGTATTATCAGATAAAAAATGATAAAATTGATGCGAGCTATTTGTTAGATATATTCAATAAGGATGATATATTCCCAGAAATTGATTATATGATTTATCACTAAATGATCATCGTATTTAATAAAATATGGTATTTAAAAGAATCTATAATTAATTTGTAGGTTCTTTTTAATTAATTAATAAGGAGAATGTTATGAATGTCTATGATGAAGTTTATAGGTTGGCGAAAGCAATCCAAGAATCAAAAGAGTACAAAGAATACAAAGAGATAAAAGAAATCATTATGAAAGAGCCTGGTCTTAAAGATAAGGTTGATGAATTTGAAAAAATAAGATATGAAGAACAAGTACTTACAATGCAAGGTGAAAAACAAAGTGATGAAAAAATGAAAAAACTTCAAGATTTGTATCAAATATTGGTACAAAATCCTAATGTAAAAGATTATTTCCAAAAGGAGATACATTTTAATGTACTTATTGCTGATGTCAATAAGATTATAGGTGAAGCCATAAAAGATGTTTTATGATGTGAGAATATAATATTTATTATTTTACAAATGTTTTTTCTTATTGTATAATGTGCAATATAAAATTTCTATTTGGAGAGGTTCATGAATAAAAAATGGGAATATAATTCCATAGATACAAATAAGATTAATGAAATATCAAAAAAATATAATATATCAAATCTTCTTTCAGCTGTTTTGATAAATAAAAATATTGTTGAAGATGATGAGGTAAGACTTTTTTTAGAACCTACGAGAAACGATTTTCATGATCCATTTGATATGCCAGATATGAAAGCTGTTGTAGATAGAATCCTTAAAGCGATGGAAAAGAACGAAAAAACAATTATTTTCGGCGATTACGATGTTGATGGGATTACTAGTATAACTGTTCTCAAAAGATTCTTTAATGAATGTGATTTTGAGGTAGATTGTTACATTCCCAATAGACTTAAAGAGGGATATGGTTTAAACAAAGATGCTATCACACAAATTGCAAATGAAGGCTACAAACTTATAATTACTGTAGATTGTGGAATATCTGCAAATGAAGAAATAGATTTGGCAAATAGCTTGGGTATGGAAGTGATTGTTACTGACCATCATGAACCACTTGATAGGCTTCCAAATGCAATTGGAATAGTTGATTGTAAAAGAAAAGACAGTAAGTATCCTTTCAATGGCCTGGCAGGTGTGGGGGTTTCGTTTAAACTAATTCAAGCTATAGGTATGAAGAAAAAACTAGATGAAAAGGTGTATTTAAAATACCTAGATGTTGTAGCAATAGGAACGATTTCAGATATTGTACCATTAGTAGATGAAAATAGAGTGATTGCAAAACTTGGATTAAAACTTTTAGAGGTTACAAAAAAACCATATTTAAAAGTTCTTCTTGATATTTCAGGATATAAAGAAGTAAATTCAAACACTATATCATTTGGAATTGCTCCAAGAATAAATGCTTCTGGAAGAATGGGATTTGAGCAAGATGCATTAAATCTTTTTCTTACAGATAATTTAGTAAAAACAAGAGAAATTGCTGAAAAACTAAATTCTTATAATAGAAAAAGACAGGAAATAGAAAAGGAAATATTTAGTGAAGCAGTTGAAATAATTGAAAAAAATGAACTAGAAAAAAAAGATATAATTGTTATTGGTTCTAAAAATTGGCATCATGGTGTCATTGGTATTGTCGCTTCTAAAATTACAGATTTATATTATAAGCCATGTATACTAGTGTGTTTTGAAGATGGTGTTGGTAAAGGATCAGGAAGAAGTATTTCGGGATTTGATCTTCATGGTGCATTATGTGATGTAAGTGACTATCTAGAAAAATATGGTGGACATGAAATGGCAATAGGTTTAAGCATTAAGAAAGAAAACTTTGAATCTTTTAAGACTAGAATGGAAGAAATTGCTAGCAAGCAAAATATAAGTTCACTATTACCAGTAATAAAAATAGATATGGAAATAAATCAAAAAGATGTGACACTTGATAATGTAAAAAGTCTTTCTTTGCTTGAACCATATGGTGAAAGCAATAGTGTTCCTATTTTTGAATACAAAAATTTGAAAATTGATGCCATAAGAACACTATTAGATGGAAAGCATTTAAAAATGGTTTTAAAAGATGGAAATATGACTATAGATGCTATAGCATTCAACATGGGATCATATAGCAATGATTTTCAGCTTGGAGATAGAATAAATGTTGTAGGAACTCTTGAGATAAATAAATTTGGAAATATGGAAAATGTTCAGTTTAATTTAAAAGATATGAAAAAATCTTATTAATTTTCGTGGATTGGAGGTGTATGGATGACAGAAGAAAGTGATATTACAATAGAAAAGCTATTAGAAAAGCAAAAAAATAATCATGCAAATGCAAATGTTGAACTAATAAAAAAAGCATATGATTATGCAAGTAAATATCATGATGGACAATTTAGAAAAAGTGGAGA
>CAYYBL010000093.1:0-5100 GCA_964470175.1 uncultured Lachnospiraceae bacterium
GGTCAATCTCTAGAAGCAAAACTTACACTTTTTGTAGAAGGTGATGAGTATGAATTTTTAGAGGGAAAAGAAGACTTATTGAAAGAAATATGCATAGTTTCTGATGTAGAGATAAGAGAAAACAGAAGAAATGAAGATGAAGAAGTATCTGTAGGAGTAAAAGTAGATAGAGCTGAAGGCGAAAAATGCGCTAGATGTTGGAACTATACATATACAGTTGGAAAAAATCTAAAATATCCAAATCTTTGTGAAAGATGTATAAAACATTTAGGATTATAGGATTTACTAGTAGATTGTAGAACAAAAGGGGACATTATATATTACTGAATAGCATTAATTTATGTCAAATGTCCCCATCTTTGTTCGCCGCGCCAAATTTACAAAGTAAATTTGTGTGCAATGTTGGCCGAAGGCTTTGTTTTATAGGAAATGCGAAGCACTTTCCTATAAAACAAAAGAAGTAGAGAAATCTACTTCTTATTTTTTATCAAAATTATCTTCTTTTACAAAATATAATGGTCTTTTCTTTACCTCAAGATAGGTTTTAGCTAAATACTGTCCAAGAATACCAATCGAAAATAATTGAATTCCACTTATAAATAATATAATGCATACCATAGAAGGCCATCCATTTGTAGGATCTCCAAAAATAAGGGTTCTAATTATTATTACCAATATAAAAATAAAAGACAACAAACAGAAGAACAATCCTATACATGAAGAAAAAATAAGTGGTGCAGTTGAGAAATCTGTTATTCCTTCAATAGCATATTTGAATAGCTTCCAAAATGACCATTTCGTATTTCCAGCAACTCTATTGATGTTTTTATATTCATACCATTTTACATTATATCCAACAAAACTAAATATTCCTTTTGAATACCTTGTATACTCCCTCATAGAAAGAATACTATTTGCAACTTGTCTTGTCATAAACACATAATCTCTTGCTCCGTCAACCATCTCAAAAGATGTAAGCCTATTAATAATCTTATAAAAAAGTTTAGCAAAGAAACTTCTGATAGGTGGTTCACCTTTTCTGTTTGATCTTCTAGTTCCGCATGCATCATATCCTTCATTTTTTATAGAATTATACATGTCTATAAGAAGTTTAGGTGGGTCTTGAAGATCAGCATCCATGAAAGTGATGTAATCACCAGTAGAATACTCTAAACCAGCAAATATAGCTGCTTCTTTACCAAAATTTCTTGAAAAAGAAATATATTTAACAGATGAATTATTATCTGCATATTCTTTTATTGTCTTAAGAGTTTCATCGCTTGAACCATCATTTACAAATATGATTTCAAATTCAACTGTGCTTGGAAAGTCTTTCATATTTTTGCTTAATTCATCATAAAAAAAAGGTATAGCTTTTTCTTCATTAAAACATGGTACTACAATTGATATCTTTTCGCTCATAATATACCTCCATATTTTTTAAATCATACATGGATTATAGCATAGAAAAAAAATATATACAATAATTATCTTTATACATGTATGTTTTAAAAGATTTGTGATTTTTTGCAAACTTGAAAAACCTTTATTATGTGATATAATAAACTCGAGTTTTGAAAAAAATAATACTTATAGATAGGAGATTGTTTTGAAAAAGTTTATTATTATTGATGGTAATAGTATTTTAAACAGAGCATTTTATGGAATAATGGGAGGGAAAATGCTTCAAACGGCAGATGGTACATACACAAATGCAGTTTATGGATTTTTAGCAATCTATTTCAAAACTATTGAAGAAGTAAATCCAGATTATGTTGCAGTTGCTTTTGATATGAAAAAACCTACCAAAAGACATGAAATGTATAGTGATTACAAAGGTACAAGGAAAGGCATGCCAGAAGAGCTTGTCGTTCAAATGCCAATTATAAAAGATGTTCTAAAATCTATGAACATATCAATAGTAGAAGAAGAAGGATATGAAGCAGATGATATTCTAGGAACATTAAGTAAGGCAGCTGAAAAGAACAATATTGAAGCAATCCTTCTTACAGGAGATAGAGACTCATTCCAACTTGCATCTAATCACATTTCAATTAGAATGCCAAGAACGAAAAATGGAAAAACAGAAACAGAGATTTTTGATAGAAACAAAATTAAAGAAGTATATGGATTAGAGCCAAAATCACTTATTGAGGTAAAAGGTTTGCAAGGTGATACATCAGATAACATCCCTGGCGTTCCTGGAATAGGTGAAAAGACAGCTATAAAGCTTATACAAGAATTTGGAACTATAGACAATATCTATAAGAAAATTGAAAATGGGGAAAAAGTTGCAAAAGGAAAACTTGAAGAGAATTTAGAAAACAATAAAAATTTAGCCATTCTATCAAAAACTCTTGGTACAATAATGCTTAATGCTCCGATAGATACAAACATTGATCATTATAAAAAACAAGAATGGAATAAGCCGGAAGTACTTGAATTATTTAAAAAACTAAAATTCAACAGATACATAGAAAGATTTGACTTACAAAATACTACTGTAGAACCAAAAGAAGCTCAGCAAGATTTAAAAGATTTATTTAAAACTAAGGCTATAGACAAAAAAGATGAAGTGTTAAATCTAATAGATAAAATCAAAAATGATAAAGTTGTTTATTATTATCTTGAAAAAGAATATGCAGGTGATTTATCTCTTATTATAAATAAAAAATTTAAGAATATTTATGTATATATCGAAGGCGAAAATATTGTTTATTGTGCACCATTTGATAAAGATGTATGGAAAGATATATTTGAAGATAAAGAAATTTTAAAGTGCACTCACAAAATAAAAATGGACTATGTAATTTTGAAACAGATAGGGATAAATCCTGAAAACATGATGTACGATGCAGAAATCGCTGCATATTTATTAAATTCTGTTACTAATGCATATGCCATCGAAGATATTGCAAGTGTATATCTTGATATGGATATTGGTGATTACAAAGATGATAATAAGCAAGAAAGTTTATTTGATGAAGTTGATGACACATCTTCAAAAAAATATTCAATGTATGCATATATCATTTTCAAATCTAAAAAAATTCTTGAAGACAAGCTTGAGTCTATAAATTCTTTGAAATTATTTAATGAAGTAGAGATGCCACTTGCATCAATACTTGCTGAAATGCAATATATCGGCATGTATGTAGACCTTAAAGAACTCGTTAAATATGGAAATAATTTAAAAAAACATATTGAAGAACTTAGAATTGATATTTTTAGACTTTCTGGAGAAGAATTCAATATAAATTCTACAAAACAACTTGCTGAAGTACTATATGAAAAATTAAAGCTTACACCTACAAAAAAGACAAAAAACGGATATTCAACAGATGTAGCTGCACTTGAAAAGATAAAAGACGAGCATCCAATTATAGAAAAACTTCTAGATTATAGACAAATTATGAAATTAAACTCAACCTATGTTGAAGGAATGCTAAATTATATTAATGAAAAAACAGGAAGAGTTCATACGTATTTCCATCAGACTATTACTGCTACAGGAAGACTTAGTAGTAGTGATCCAAATTTACAAAATATTCCTACAAGATATGAACTTGGAAAAAAACTTAGAAAAGTATTTAAACCAGAAAAGGGAAGAATCTTTTTAGATAGTGATTATTCCCAAATAGAACTAAGAATATTAGCACATATGGCTGATGATAAAGAAATGATAGCAGCATTTAATTCGAATGAAGATATACACACTATTACAGCTTCTCAGGTGTTTAATGTTCCTGTAGAAAATGTATCAAAACAACTTAGAAGTAAAGCTAAAGCTGTTAATTTTGGTATAGTATATGGTATAAGTGAGTTTGGCTTAGCTGAACAAATAAATATAAGAAGAGATGAAGCAAGACAATATATAGAGAAATATTTAGAAACATATCATGGTATTAAAGATTATATGACTGATATAGTAGAGTCTGCGAAGAATAAAGGATATGTAGAAACTTTATATCACAGAAGAAGATATATTCCTGAACTTTCTTCAAAGAATTATATGATTAGAAAGTTTGGAGAAAGAGCAGCTATGAACACTACAATACAAGGAACTGCTGCTGATATAATGAAAATTGCTATGATAAAAGTTTATAATGAACTTAAAAAACGAAATTTAAAATCAAAAATAGTATTGCAGATACATGATGAACTTCTTATTGAAACAGAAATGGATGAAAAGGAAGAAGTAAAAAGTATATTAAAAGAATGTATGGAAAATGTTTGCAATCTTTCCGTTCCATTATACATTGAAACTGAAGAAGGAAAGAACTGGTATCAAGCAAAATAGAGAAAGGATTTAAAAATGAGAGATGATTTAAAAGTATTAATTTTATTGATTATTCTTACACTATTACTTGGAAGTATATTATACTATATAAAATCTCATGAACATAGTGATGAGGATTTATCTGCATCAGAAACTTCATATTATGGAGATGAATTTGGAGAAGAAGAAATAAGTGATAAAACTACTGATGAGGACATAATTAACGATGAAATCGAAGAAGCTGAAAAAGAAGAAAAATATTCAAATGAAACAGTTGATGATGCTTCACCATATCCAGAATCGACTGAAAATTATACTGTAGAGCCTATAGTTACATATAATTCAGCTGAAGAATCAGAGCAATAGGTGAAAGCCATGTATTATGTATATATTCTAAGATGTGATGATAATTCGCTATACACAGGAATTACATCAGATATAGAAAGAAGAATGAATGAGCATTTTACTGAAATAAATAATTGTGCAAAATACACGAAATCACATAAAGCTAAGAAAATTGAAGCTTATTGGAATACCGATGATAAGAAAAATGCTAGTAAGCTTGAATACCATATTAAAAAACTATCCAAAATAAAAAAAGAAGAATTAATAAAAACAAATAACCTTGATTACTTGTTAGGTGAAAGAATAGAAGTAAACAAATACAATAGATTGTATTGACAATCGAATATAAAAGTAGTAAACTATAAACGAATATTATCAAGAGTGAGCGAGAGATTCGGCTCTATGACCTCACAGCAACCTATTAAATTAGGTGCTAATACCGTCAAAGTGTAAAGCTTTGGATGATGATTGTAATA
>CAYYBL010000094.1:0-5090 GCA_964470175.1 uncultured Lachnospiraceae bacterium
TGAAGCTTTTACTTTATCTAAAATAACAGCTCCTTCAAGTCCTGCATTAGTTGCAATTTGTTTTATTGGTTCTTCTAAAGCTTTGATAACAATCTTTACGCCAATTTTTTCACCTTCAGATACTTCACTTAATAATTTTTCAACTTCAGGTATTGCATTAACATATGCTGTACCACCACCTGGAAGAATTCCTTCTTCAACAGCTGCCTTAGTTGCTGAAAGAGCATCTTCTATTCTAAGTTTCTTCTCTTTCATCTCAACTTCAGTAGCAGCACCTACTTGAATAACTGCAACACCACCTGCAAGCTTTGCAAGTCTTTCTTGCATAGACTCTTTATCGTATTTTGATTTTGTCTCTTCAATATTCTTTCTAATTTGATCAACTCTTTCTTTAAGAGCCTTTTTATCTCCTGCACCATCTACAATAATTGTATCTTCCTTAGTGCATTTAACTTGTTTTGCACGTCCAAGTTGGCTAAGTTTTGTATCTTTTAGTTCTAATCCTAAATCAGCTGTGATTACTTCACCACCTGTAAGTATTGCTATATCTTGAAGCATTTCTTTTCTTTTATCTCCAAATCCAGGTGCCTTTACTCCAACTACATTTAAAACTCCTCTTAATTTGTTTACTATAAGTGTAGATAAAGCTTCATTTTCAAAATCATCAGCTATAATAACCATCTTTCCACCTTGACTTGTAAGTTCTTCAAGAAGTGGAAGAATCTCTTGTATATTTGCTAATTTCTTATCTGTAATCAAAATATATGGGTTATCTATTACTGCTTCCATTTTTTCTGTATCAGTAACCATGTATGGAGATACATATCCTTTATCAAATTGCATTCCTTCTACCACTTTTACATCTGTATTTGAAGTCTGTGATTCTTCAATTGTGATTACTCCATCTTTTGATACTTTTTCCATAGCATCAGCTATAAGAGCACCAACTTCCTTATTGTTTGCAGAAATACTTGCGACTCTTGCTATATCTTCTTTTCCATTTATAGGACTACTCTTGGCTTTTAAAACTTCCACTGCTCTTTCTGCAGCTTTGTCCATACCTCTTTTTATAGCCATTACATCGCCACCTGCTGCAACATCCTTTACACCTTCTTTAAGCATTGTCTGTGCTAAAACAGTAGCTGTTGTAGTACCATCACCTGCTATATCATTTGTCTTTGTAGATACTTCTTTTACAAGTGATGCTCCCATATTCTCAAATGGATCATCTAATGATATTTCTTTTGCAATTGTTACTCCGTCGTTTGTAATAAGTGGTGATCCATACGCTTTATCAAGAACTACATTTCTTCCCTTTGGACCAAGAGTAACTTTTACTGTATTTGCAAGCTTATCAACACCTTCCATTAATTTTTTTCTAGCATCTTCACCGTATTTTATTTCCTTTGACATAATACATCCCTCCTTAAATTATTCAACAATTGCTAAAATATCAGATTGTCTAACTATAGTATAATTAACGCCTTCGTATTTCACTTCTGTTCCAGAATATTTACTTGTGATTACTTTATCACCCTTCTTTACTTGCATATTTACTTTTTTGCCATCTTCATCAAGTCCTCCTGGACCAACTTCAACAACTTCTGCAATAGATGGTTTTTCTTGTGAAGCAGCTGTAAGAATAATACCACTCTTTGTAGTTTCTTCTGCTTCTACCATTTTAATTAATACTTTGTCATTTAATGGTTTTATCATTTTACTCATTCCTCCTTTTATGACTGCATTATATAAAATCCTTTAAAAAACTATTATAATATCTAATAAAAAAATTAGCAGTCTTTTCTTTGACTGCTAATAATTTATACCTTTATTTTATAAATGTCAATAGATTTTTATCATCATTTCTAAAATTTCATAGAATCTACATCTTTGGTTCACAAGTTAGACTAACTCCCAAATTTTTTAGTACATTAAGTTCTCCTTTATCTATTATATAACTTGCATGTGCTTCATATCCTCTTAGTTTATCCACTTGATTTATAGCCTTTTCTATAATCGGATTTGTAAGTGCACAAATACTAAGTGCAATTAGTACTTCTGGCAAGCTTAAACAATAGCTTGTATTATATGATGTTTTTTGCTTCATTTTATATATTCCATCTATTACTCCTGGTGAAAGTAAATATGCTTCATCAGGAATACCAGATATTTCTTTTATTACATTTATTATAGCTGCACTAGAAGCACTTAGAAGTTTTGACTCTTTACCGGTAATTATCTTACCATTTGGCATTTGTATAGCAAGCACATTAGTTTTTTTCTCTTCCATAGCTTCTAAAGCAACTTTAGCAACTTCTCTATCTTGAACTGTAAGATGAAGCTTGTCCATAAGAGATTTTACTCTTTCTACAACAGTTTCATCACAAATTCCCTGTCTATAGTCACACAAAACATTGTAATATCTCCTTATAATCTCATCAGTTGCTGCTTTTTTAACGACGTCTTCATTTACAATACACTGCTTAATCATGTTTACTCCCATATCAGTAGGAGACTTATAAACTTCTTCACCCGTTATTTCAAATAATATGTTTCTCAAAATTGGAAATGTAGAAATATCTCTATTATAATTTACTGCACTTTCTCCATATGCTTCCATATGAAATGGATCAATCATATTTACATCTTTCAAATCTGCAGTAGCAGCTTCATATGCAATATTTACTGGATCTAGAAGACTTAAATTCCATACTGGAAAAGTCTCAAATTTTGCATAACCAGCTTTAACATTATTTTTATGTTCATGATATAGTTGTGAAAGACATGTACCAAGTTTACCACTATTTGGTCCTGGAGCAGTTACTACTACCAATTTTTTTGTTGTCTTAATATATGGATTTTGTCCATATCCATCTTCGCTTACAATCAAATCAACATTATCTGGATATCCAGGTGTTGGTCTATGGATATACATTTTAATATTTCTCTCTTCTAATATGCTTTCTAGATGAGATATATTATTTCCTTCGTGATACATAGTTACCACAACACTATTTATTGACAATCCCATTTCTTGTAGTTTTTCAATAGATCTTAAAAGTTCAAGTTCATAGCTTATACCATAATCTGCTCTTATTTTGCTTTTTTCAATTGCTTGAGCATTTATACAAAAGATAACCTCCAAATCATCTTTGAATTCTTTTAGAAGTCTTATCTTATTATCTGCCATAAATCCTGGAAGAACTCTTGAAGCATGATAATCATCAAATATTTTTCCTCCAAATTCAAGATAAAGCTTATTATCAAACATCTTGATTCTTTCTTTAATCTTTTCACTTTGTACTTTTAAATATTTCTCACTATCAAATCCTATTTCCATTTTTTCCTCACTTATTTTTATTTTTTTTAGCAGCTTCTATAAAAGCTTTAAACAAAGGTGCAGGTCTATCTGGCCTAGACTTAAACTCTGGATGAAATTGAACTCCTACAAAAAACGGATGATTTTTATTTTCTACCATTTCGACAAGAAGTCCATCTGGTGAAAGCCCTGATATAACAAGACCTTTTTCTTTAAAAATATCTCTATAATCATTATTAAATTCGTATCTGTGTCTATGTCTTTCAGATATTTTTTCTTCTCCGTATAATTTATATGCACGCGTACCTTTATCAATTACACATGGATATGCTCCCAGTCTCATGGTACCGCCTTTATCTTTTACATTTTTTTGATTATCCATTATATGAATAACTGGATTTTTAGTATTTTCAGAAAATTCAGCTGAATTTGCATCTTTTAAATTTGTGACATTCCTTGCAAACTCTACGACAGCCATTTGCATTCCAAGACATATCCCAAGAAATGGTACATTTTCTTCTCTTGCATATTTTATAGCTGATATCATTCCTTCTATTCCTCTTTTTCCAAATCCTCCAGGTACCAATATACCATCATATTTTTCAAGAATCTCTTTAGCATTTTCATCTGTAATTTTTTCAGAATCTACGTAATCAATATCTACTTCAACATTATTTGCAAATCCACCATGCTTTAAACTTTCAGTTACCGATAGGTACGAATCACGAAGTTTGGTATACTTGCCTACCATTGCTATACTTACCTTCTTGTTTATTTTTTTAATGTTTCTTATCATTTTTTCCCACTCTTCATTTTGTGGTTCAACTTTTTTTAAGTTTAATTTTTTACAAATAGCTTTTGCAAGCCCTTCTTTTTCAAGCATAAGTGGTATACTATACAAATTATCTGCTGTCATATTAGCTATTACATTTTCTTTTCTAACATTACAAAAAAGTGCAAGTTTTTCTCTTATTTCTTCTGGTATTTCAAGTTCAGTCCTACAAACAAGGACATCCGGTTTTACTCCCAATGATTGAAGCTCTTTTACTGAGTGCTGTGTCGGTTTTGACTTTATTTCGTTAGAACCAGTTATAAATGGAAGAAGAGTCACATGTATATATGCAACATCTTCTGATTCCTTTTCCAATCCAATCTGTCT
This sequence comes from uncultured Lachnospiraceae bacterium, assembly GCA_964470175.1. Classification (GTDB taxonomy): domain Bacteria; phylum Bacillota; class Clostridia; order TANB77; family CAG-508; genus Scatovivens. Next base: position 4,479 of record CAYYBL010000094.1, read on the forward strand.
TATAGCTTCGATAAATGGCATTGATTCTATATCACCAATAGTACCACCAAGCTCAACTATCACAACATCCACTTTTCCTTCGAAGCTATATATATTATCTTTTATTTCGTTAGTAATATGAGGAACAACCTGTACAGTTTTTCCTAAATAATCTCCTCGTCTCTCTTTATAAATAACATTTTGATATATTTTTCCAGAGCTTACACTACAATTTTTAGTAAGGCTGACATCTGTAAATCTTTCATAGTGTCCCAAATCAAGATCCGTTTCTGCTCCATCATCTGTGACAAATACTTCTCCATGTTCTCTAGGATTCATCGTACCAGGATCCACATTTATGTATGGATCAAATTTCTGATTAATTACTTTATAACCCCTGTTTTTTAATAGCCTCCCAAGAGATGATGCTGTGATTCCTTTTCCTAACCCTGATACAACACCACCTGTTATAAATACGTACTTTGTTTTCATATTACACCTCTTTCTAAAAAAAAAAATCAATTCGCAACATGGTTTTTTATAATAGAAAAAGGTAAATTATCCTTCTACTATAAAAAACCGATAAAAAAAGCGTTTTTTTTTATCGGTTTCTCATATTTTTCCCAACAAACT
>CAYYBL010000095.1:0-4571 GCA_964470175.1 uncultured Lachnospiraceae bacterium
GACCAGAAATATTTGATGGTGAAAAAGTTCCAGATGTTCTTATTTCAGGACATCATGAGAATATTAAAGAGTGGAAAAGGAAAAAAAGCTTAGAAGTAACACTAAAAAAGAGACCAGAGCTACTTAAAAACGTAAAACTTACTCAAGAAGAAAAAGAATATATAGAAAGTTTAAAAAATGAAGAATAATCCAATATTTGAAAGAAGGAGGAAAAAATGGATATTTTAAAATCTATAGAGCATGAACAATTAAAAAATAAAGTTCCAGATTTACGTATAGGAAATACAGTAAGAGTTCATGTTAGAATAAAAGAAGGAAATAAGGAAAGAATCCAAGTTTTCGAAGGAATAATCATAAAGAAACAAGGAGGAGGAGTAAATGAAACATTTACAGTAAGAAGAATTTCTTATGGTGTAGGTGTTGAGAAAACATTCTTACTACATTCTCCAATGGTTGAAAAAGTTGAACTTGTTAGAGTTGGAAAGGCTAGAAGAGCAAAGCTTTATTATCTAAGAGATAGAGTTGGAAAAGCTGCAAAGACAAAGGAAAAAATTGGTGCAAGAATTGAAAATAAAGAAATAGTTATAAAAGAGGAAATTGTACCAGGAGAACTTACTGCAGAGGAAGAAGTTACAGAAGAGTCTGTACAAGAAGCCGTTGCTGCAGAAAAAGAAATTGAAGCAAAGAAAGAAGCAGAAGCTGAGGCAAAGGCTGAAGTAAAAGAAGAAGCAAAGAAGGAAGAGCCAAAAGCAGAAGTTAAGGAAGAAGTAAAAGAAGAACCAAAAGCTGAAGCTAAGGAAGAAGAAAAGAAGGAAGAACCAAAAGCTGAAGTTAAAGAAGAAGCAAAAAAGGAAGAACCAAAAGCTGAAGTTAAAGAAGAAGCAAAAAAGGAAGAACCAAAAACTGAAGCTAAGGAAGAAGAAAAGAAAGAAGAACCAAAAGCTGAAGTTAAGGAAGAAGTAAAAGAAGAGTCAAAAGCTGAAGTTAAAGAAGAAGCAAAAAAGGAAGAGCCAAAAACTGAAGCTAAGGAAGAAACAGAAAAAGAAGAACCTGAAAATAAAGATAAAGAAGAAAAAAAATAATAATATAAAATTATGTCTTGACAACACATAGAAAATGTTTTATAATTTTCAGTGTTGAAAGACATACGCAGGTGTGGTTCAATGGTAGAACCTCAGCCTTCCAAGCTGATGATGCGGGTTCGATTCCCACCACCTGCTCCATTTAAAAAAGTCGATTTAGTCGACTTTTTTTGTTTTGTATGAGTAGTGTATTTTAGATTTACTTTGCAAAGGTTACATAATTATGATATAATGTTTTCGTAGTCCATAAATTATTTTGAAAAATTAATTAGGAGGAAAAAGAATGACTACAGTAGAAGAACTTCGGCAACATTGTCAAAGACTAGCTTTGGAGCGCGAAGAAGAGTTAAAGGAAGTAATCGAGGATTACTTTCTAGCAACATTTATCGCTGCTAATAGACCTTTTAGAGCAGTGATAGGGAACCGAAAGTGTAGGCCTGTACCGATTCATCAGACTTTTATAGAGCTTTCTTGTAATGAATTATTGTGTCATGAAGTTAAATGGCCGAATTTGTCAGAAGAATTGATACGCAAAGGACTTGAAAATTTGGGATTTGTTATTACCGAACACGAGATCTGTATTTCTGTACCACCATACAAGAAGGGTGCAAAAATGACATTTGCTCAGGAGTGGGTAAAAAAAATCAATGACAATTACTCTGAATATTGTGCCTATGAAAAGAAAAAAGCAAAGGAGGCATATTCAGAATTTATCGCTGCATTGGTTTCCGTACCTAAAGAAAGCATAATGACATTTGATGAATTTACACTTTTTTGTGATTTTAAATTTGAAGGAGAAATTACAAAGAAGTGTTTAAAATTTCTCAAAAAAATGTTGGTACGTGATGGTATTGAAGAATATTTTGAAAATGGCGAGTACAAAGGCATCAGAGTTTTCAACAATCCCTCCAATTAATTAAAAATCTATTTGGATAGAGGAAGCATGGTAGATAGTTTTTTTATCTACTATGCTTCTTCATTTATATTTATAATTAACTAAAAACGAACTTTTTTATTGAAGAAAGGGTGAAAATGGTGTATAATTATTAAACATTCATAAAACAAAATGGAGGGGATATTATAATATGAAAGAGGAAGAATTTGTAAAAGAGATTACAAATATTGATGATGATTTTGCACAGTGGTATACAGATATTGTTAGAAAAGCAGAGCTTGCAGATTATACTGATACAAAAGGATGTATAGCAATAAGACCATATGGTTTTGCTATTTGGGAAAATATAAAGGAATACACTGACAAAAAATTCAAAGAAACAGGTGTGGAAAATGTATATTTTCCAGTACTTATCCCCGAAAGCTTATTACAAAAAGAAAAAGACCATGTGGAAGGATTTGCACCAGAAGTTGCATGGGTTACAGAAGCTGGAAATGAAAAATTAGAAGAAAGACTTTGCATAAGACCTACTTCTGAGACAATTATCACTACAATGTACTCAAAGTGGTTAAAATCATGGAGAGACCTTCCTTATGTATATAATCAATGGTGTAACGTACTAAGATGGGAAAAAGAAACAAGACCATTTTTGCGTTCGAGAGAGTTTTTATGGCAAGAAGGGCATACTATTCATGAAACAGAAGAGGAAGCAAGAGAAAGAACTCTTCAGATGCTTGAGGTTTATGTAACAGTTCTTGAAGATTTACTTGCAATTCCTGTTTTAAAAGGAAGAAAAACAGAAACAGAAAAATTTGCTGGAGCAGATGAAACATATACTGTAGAAGCAATGACATATGATGGAAAAGCTTTACAATCAGCTACATCACATTATTTTGGTCAGAATTTCACAAAACCATTTAATGTTGTATTTCAAAATAGAGATGGAAAACAAGAATATGCTTATCAAACATCATGGGGACTTTCAACAAGACTTATAGGAGCAATCATTATGGCACATGGAGATAATAGAGGACTTAAGTTGCCACCAAAAGTTGCACCAATTCAAGCCGTTATTTTACCAATTGCTATGCATAAAGAAGGCGTAAAGGAAAAAGTAGAAGAAATATATAGTTCTATAAAGGATAAATATAGAGTAAAACTTGATTTGAGAGATAATGTATCTACAGGATATAAGTTTAACGACTGGGAAATGAAAGGCGTACCTGTGAGAGTCGAAGTTGGACCAAGAGATATAGAAAATGGAGAATGTGTGATTGTAAGAAGAGATACTTCGGAAAAGATTACAGTATCTTTGGATGAGCTAGATAACAAATTAGAAGAAATACTTGAAAAGATTCAAGAAAATATGTTTGAAACATGTAAAAAAAGGATGGAATCAAAAACAACAATTGCACGAAACATGGAAGAGTTTGAAGCAAACTTAAATAAAGACCAAGGATTTATAAAAGCAATGTGGTGTGGAGATGCAGAATGTGAAGAAAAAATAAAAGATAAAACAGCTGCAAAATCAAGATGTATTCCTTTTGTCCAAGAAAAAATAGGAGATACATGTGTGTGCTGTGGTAAGAAAGCTGAATATATGGTTATATGGGGAAGACAATATTAGAAAAGGAGATAAATATTATGGAATATTCAATGGAAAAAATAGTAAGTTTATGCAAAAATAGAGGATTTATCTATCCAGGCTCTGATATTTACGGAGGACTTGCAAACTCATGGGATTATGGACCATTGGGAGTTGAATTAAAAAATAATGTAAAAAAAGCATGGATAAAAAAATTTGTTCATGAAAGAAAAAATGCTGTAGGACTTGATTCTGCAATAATAATGAATCCACGTACTTGGGAAGCAACAGGACATCTATCAACGTTTACAGATCCATTAATAGATTGCAAAGCATGTAAGACAAGACATAGGGCAGATAAACTTATAGAAGATTGGGCTTCAGAAAATGGAAAAGACATATGTGGAGATGGTATGTCAAATGAAGAACTTGTTAATATCATAAAAGAAAATCATATAAAATGTCCAAATTGTGGAAAGGAAAATTTTACTGAAATAAGACAATTTAATCTTATGTTTAAGACTTTTCAAGGTGTTACTGAAGATAGTTCTGCTACAGTATATTTAAGACCAGAGACAGCTCAAGGTATTTTCGTAAATTTTAAAAATATAGTAAGAACATCTAGAAAGAGAGTACCATTTGGAATAGGACAAGTTGGAAAAGCCTTCAGAAATGAAATAACACCGGGAAACTTTATTTTTAGGACAAGAGAATTTGAACAAATGGAATATGAATTTTTCTGTGCACCTGGTACAGATTTAGAATGGTTTCAATATTGGGAAGATTTTTGTACAAAGTTTTTGAAAGAACTTGGTATAAAAGATGAAAATATGAGACTTAGAAAACATTCTAAAGAAGAACTTGTATTTTATAGTAAAGCTACTACAGATATAGAGTTTAAATTTCCATTTGGATGGGGAGAATTATGGGGAATAGCAGATAGAACAGATTATGATTTAAAAAGACACTCAGAGTTTTCTGGTGAAGATATGTCATATACTGATCCAGA
>CAYYBL010000096.1:0-4412 GCA_964470175.1 uncultured Lachnospiraceae bacterium
GATTTCTGAAGAAGTACATCACATTGTACCGATACAAACAGAGGAGGGATGGAAGAGAAGATTGGATATAAGTAACCTAGTTGCTTTATGTCATTTTCATCATGATTAAAAACATGGAAGATTTTCTAGAAAAAAATAAAGGGTGGGGAGGTCAAAAAAGTACAGATAAAAAGCCAAACCAACGGCGTTCGGGGGAAAGTGTAGAAAATTCTTTTCCTCTAATTAATGAGTTACAAACGAGCCCACAAATTGGGCTACAATAAGAAGTAAGATACAAAAAGATAAGGTACACATAAAAAGTTTTCATAAATCTATTCAATTGACAAATTCCATAATTATTTATAAATTAAATCTATAATATTTATTACTTTTTTGAAACCAAATTATTTTTTAAATTGTATTACAAATAGAGGGTAAAAAAGGAGGAAATCAAATGAAATTTTTTTCAAAACAAAATGGTGCAGTTTCTTTGGTAGCTATAATTCTAATTGTAATAATAGTACTTTTGATTGTGCTTGGAATAATTATTTTTAAATCAAGAGAAAATACAGTATCGGAAAATCCGACTGATTCAAAAACTAATACTTCTAGCCAAGAGATGGTTGTCTCAGATGTAGAGGATGTACCAGATGCAGATGATAATATAAAAAGTAATTTTACGTATAGTTTTTTAAAATTAGAAAATGAAAATGTAAAAAATGAAAACATTATATATTCGCCACTTTCTATAAAATATGCATTAAAATTACTAGTAGAAGGGGCAAGTGGAAATACAAAAGACGAAATAGAAAAAATAATAGAAAACGAAGGCTTAACAAAATATAAAAATATAGATAAAAAGTTATCATTGGCTAATGCAGTTTTTATTAGAGATACCTATAAAGATAGAGTATTAGATTCATATATAGATACTGTGAAAGAGAAATATAATTCTGAAATAAAATATGATAGTTTTGAAAATGCTAAAAAAGTAAATGAATGGGTAGAAGATAAAACTTTTAATATAATAAAAGATTTTTTGAATGATAGACAAGTTCAAAATTCAAATTTAGAAATGATTTTAATAAATGCTTTAGCAATAGATATGAAATGGAAAACAAAATTTGATACAGATAAAACATATTCTGGAATTTTTGATGAAGATGGGAAAAATATAAATGCTGCATTTATGCATAATTCTGAAGTTAAATCTAATGGTATTTCCTATAAACTAGATAAAGACGTAACAGTACTTGCTATGGATTTAGAAGAAAATGATGGAGTAACACTCGAGTTTGATGCCATAATGCCAAATAAAGTATCACTTGATGAATTTATTACTTCAAATAGTGAAGAAGATATAAATAGTTATTTATCTAATTTAAAAAGTGCATCTGATACAAAAGATGGAGTAAATATAACTATTCCAAAATTTGATTTTGATTATTCTATTCCTCTAAAAAATGAGCTTATTGCAATGGGAATGAAAGAAGCATTTACACATAGCGCTGATTTTTCAAAAATCACTGGTGATACATCACTTTTTGTAGGAGATGCTCTTCATAAAGCAGATATAGAGTTTTCTGAGGATGGAATAAAAGCAGCGGCTGTTACTGCATTTATGATGCTAGAAAAAGCTATGATTATGGAAAGAACTCATCCTGTAGAAGTAATAATAGACAAACCATTTATGTTTGTAATAAGAGATAAAGATACAGGTGAAGTATGGTTTACAGGATCTGTATATAAACCAGTTCTTTGGGATGATGTAAGGGAAGAATATGGTAGATAAAAATTTAGTTTGAAATATTGAATATAAGGTTATATAATGAAATCGAAAATGACTAAAAAAGTAGGAGAATTTAAACAATGCAACAAAATAAAAAAGTAGTAATTTTAGGTGGCGGTACAGGTACATCATGTATAGTTCGTGGACTGAAATATTTTCCAATAGATCTTACATGTGTTATCACTGTTTCAGATGATGGCTCAAGTACAGGAAGACTTAGGAAAGAATTCGATACGCCTGCTGTAGGAGATATAAGAAAAGTTTTAAGTAATCTATCTACACTTCCTACAGAAGTAAGAGATGTAATGGAATACAGATTAAAATCAAATTCAGACTTAAATGGTCATGCTGTAGGAAATCTAGTTCTTACTTCTTTGATAGACGAAACAGGAAGTTTAAAGAAAAGTATAGAGTATTTAAGTAAAATTCTAGATGTTAAAGCAAAAGTATTACCTTTATCAGAAGATTATCTGACTTTAATGGGAAAGACTGTAGATGGAGAAGTAGTAGAGGGAGAAGAGGAAATAACAAAGGCCGGTAAAAAATATAAAGAGCTTTTCTACAAAGAAGAACCACATATTTTGCCTGAAGTTTTCAAAGCTATAAAAGAAGCAGATTTGATTATATTATCTACAGGAAGTTTATATACTTCTGTAATGCCACATATTATTTCAAAAGATATTTCTACAGCTATTAGAAATGCTAAAGGGAAAGTAATGTACATTTGCAATATAATGACTCAGCCTGGTGAAACAGATGGCTTTGGCGTTTCTGACCATGTAAATAGTTTAGAGCATTATTTAGGAGAAAATCAAATAGATGTTGTCGTAGCTAGCAATACAAAAATATCAAAAGAAATGATGGATAAGTATGCCTACGAGGAGCAAAAAGATCCTGTAAGAATTGACTATGAAAATATTATAAAACATAATTACGAATTAATAGAAGATGATTTAGTGACAGTTGAAGACGGTACGTTGAAGCATAATAGTTTAAAAGTAAGTTCTGTTATATTTTCATATTTAATGAGAGAAAAAGACTTTGACCATACTGAGCAAGTAGAAGATATATTAAAGAAATATAATCAAACTTTAGTCTTAAATTATTATAATAAAGCATCAAATCCTAAAAAAGAAAAAATAAGCAAGCAGCTTAAATCGATTAATTTAGATAGCTTAAATAATTTATATAGAATCAGTCAAATAAATGTTGCAGCAGAAATAGATAAAAACACTCTTTATAATCTGCCATATACAGACAAAAATCTTCTTACAGGAGATGTAAGAAGAATAGTAGATAGTTTAGGCACAGATGTAATAAAAGCAAATAAATACGCTGTTGTCACTATGGCTGGTGGTCAAGGTACAAGACTTGGACATAGCGGACCAAAGGGAACATTCCTTTTGAATGTAAATCCAAAACCTAAATATTTATTTGAAATTTTGGCAGATTCACTAAAAGAAAACAATGAAAAATATGGAATTACTCTAAACTGGTACATAATGACAAGTAGCGATAATAATGATGAGACTATTAAATTTTTTGAAGAACATGACTATTTTAATTATCCTATAAAAAATATAAAATTCTTTAAGCAAGGAAATATGCCTCTTTTAAACGAAGATGGAAAACTTGTGATTGATAAAAATGGAACGATTAAATATGCTTCAAATGGCAATGGCGCTATTTTCAAAGCCATGAAAAATAATGGCGTTTTAGAAGATATGAGGCAAAAAGGAATAGAGTGGGTATTTATTGGTTCAGTTGATAATGCAATTTTAAACATGGTAGATGAGACATTGCTTGGACTTACAATAAAGGAAAAAAATCTAATTGGAAGTAAATCAGTCGTAAAAGCATATCCAGAGGAGAAGGTTGGAGCATTTTGCAAGAAGAATAATAAACTATACATTATAGAATATAGTGAAATGCCAAAAGATGTCATAGATCTAAGAGATGAAAATGATGAGCTAGTATTTGGAGAATCTCACATAATGTGTAATTTATTCAATATAAAGGCATTAGAAAAAATAGCAGAGCAAGAATTGCCATATCACTCAGCTCACAAAAAGATAGATTATTTGGATGAAAATGGTAATTTGATAAAGGCTACAGAACCAAATGCATACAAATTTGAGCAATTCATATTTGATGGATTCAGATATTTTAATGACATAACTCTTTTAAGAGGAAAAAGAGAAGAAGATTTTGCACCAATTAAAAACAAAGTAGGAGTAGATAGCCCTGAGACAGCGATTAAGTTGTATAATGAGATGAAGAAGAATATGGGAAATCATGGAGAAGAATAAGATTATGAATTATGATTGATTATGTGTATATGTAGAAGTTTTATGTTGAAAAATAGAAAATTGAAATAGAAATTAAGCAATTCAAAAACGAATTGCTTTTTTCTTGACATTTATACAAAAATATTCGATACTACTAGACATATTATAACATTATGGGTTATAATAAATATATAGAGCTAGGAGTTAAAGTGAAAATCTACAAGTCAAAGCAATATAAAATCAATTTTATCAAAATAGATGATAAACATTATGGAGAAGGATAGGAGGTAGAAGTATGAGTAGTGGTTTTGGAAAGTATTTAAAAGAATATTTAGAATACAATAATATATCTCAGT
>CAYYBL010000097.1:0-4379 GCA_964470175.1 uncultured Lachnospiraceae bacterium
TATTTTAGATGACATTTCAGCAATTTTTGCAAATGAAAAAATGAGTTTTGATAGGTATAGAAGTATATTTGAGGTTGCATTAAATTCATATGAAATTGGAACAATACCTGCGACTCAAGATCAAGTGATTTTTGGAGATACAGAAAGAACAAGAAGTTCAAATATAAGAGCTTGCTTTGTGATAGGTATAAATGATGGGTACTTTCCAAAGGTGAGTGAATCAGAAGGCTTTTTAAATGATGAAGATAGAAAAATTTTAAAAGAGCAAAATTTTGAACTTGCAAAAGATTCAAAGGATTGTTTATATGAGGAAGAGTTTAATATATACAGGACTTTACTTGCACCGAATGAAAAACTTTATTTAACATACTCTTCATCTGATAAAAAAGGAACTTCTCTTAGACCTTCAATCTTAATAAGAAAAATAAAAAAAATTTTTCCAAATATATCTATACAAAGTGATATTATAGAAAAGAATTATAAAAAAACAAATTACAAAGCAACATTTGATGAAGTACTAGAAATATATAGAAACTATTTAAATGGTGAAAAAATATCTGCAGAATGGATTGATGAAATAAAATATTTTATTTATAAAGATAGAGAAGATTTTCAAAAATATGTTTTGGGAATTTATTATACAAATAAAGCTCAAAAAATAACTGAAGAAAATATTAAAGCATTATATGGAGACATGCTAAATACTAGTATTTCGAGACTTGAAAGCTATAGTAAATGCCCATTTTCATATTATCTTACATATGGCTTAAATATAAAAGAAAGGCAAGAATTCAAAATTGAAGTAATTGATACAGGAAGTTTTATGCATGAAGTAATTGACCTTTTTTTTAAGAAATTAGACGAGAATGATTTAAATGTGAAAGAACTTTCAGATGAAGAAATATATAGTATTATTTCAGAAATAATCAACAAGTTATTGGATACTTCAAAATATTATAAATATACAAGTACGGCTAAATTTAGACTTCTTACAAGAAGGCTAAAAAGAGTCATTTATAATTCTATTTGCTATATTGTTTATACATTAAGAAATAGTGATTTCAGTATATTGGGGCATGAAGTTGAATTTTCAAATAATGGAAAATATAAGCCAATAGAGCTAGATACTAAAATGGGAAAAGTTAAAATTACAGGGAAAATTGATAGAGTTGATGTTGGAAGTTTTGGAAATGAGCAATATGTACGCATTATAGATTACAAGTCATCTGTAAAAAATATTGATAGAAAACTTATTGAAGCAGGCATACAAATACAACTTATTACATATTTAGATGCTATTTGTAGTGAAACAGAATATAGAGCAAGTGGTGCACTATATATGAGTCTTATTGATAATATTATAAAAGATGCAAAAAATTATGATGATGAAAAAATAAAAGATGAGATTAAAAAACAGTTTAGAATGAAGGGCATTATTTTGGCAGATATAAATGTTGTAAAAATGATGGATAGGGGCCTAAAAGATGGCGATAAGTCGGATATTATACCTGCAAGCATAAAAAAAGATGGAGAACTAGCAAAAGAGAAATCACTTGTTACTAAAGAAGAATTTGATAATATACAAAAAGAGGTAAAAGAGATTATAACTCGTATTTCAGAAGAAATTCTTTCTGGAAATATAGATATAAAGCCATATAGCTATGGAAATACCAATGCATGCAATTATTGTAAATATAATTCTATTTGCATGTTTAATACAACAATAAAAGGAAATGAGTATAGGTATATATAATGAAATTAAATGATGAAATGATTATAAATGAGTATAATGGGCTTAAATATTTACAATTTAAGAAGTTAAACAGTTATGGAGTAAAGCACGCGTATACTTTAAAAGAAGAAAATATAAATTTTAGAAGCAATTCTAAAGAGGAAAAAGAGTCATATCAAAGACTTTATGATGCACTTGGACTTAAATTGGAAAATTTTGTGAAACCACTTCAAAATCATACGGGTAATGTAAGGTGTATAGATAAAGTTGTTAAAAGATCAGAATTAAAAGAAACAGATGGATTAATAACAGATAAAAAAGATATTATTTTATCTACCACAAATGCAGATTGTATATTGTTTCTTTTTTATGATCCAAAGAAAAAGGTGATAGCTAATGTTCATTCAGGTTGGAGAGGAACTTTTCAAAAAATTAGCGAAAAAACAATATTAAAGATGATGACAAACTATAGATGCAATCCCAAAGATATAATGTGTTTTATTTCTCCAAGTATAAGAAAATGTCATTTCGAGGTTGATGAAGATGTAAGTAATCTTTGTAGGGAAATCTTTTATTTTTTAGGAGAGACAGATGAATTTATAAAAAAAGGAGATATAAAAGCTGGAAAACAAAAATATTTTATTGACACAATTCTAATTAATAGAAAACTAATGAAAGAACTTGGAGTTAAAGATTCAAACATTATCGATAGTGATATTTGTAGTGTTTGTAATTCTGACAAAGTTAATTCCTTTAGAGTAGAAGGAAAAGGATTTAAGCTTGCAACTGCAGTTATTAGCTTATAGTTAAATATCCAGTAGCATTGAAAGTTAAAAAAATTGCAAGTATACATAATATATGATATAATAAATGTGTATAGTAAAAATATTCTAGAGGGAGGAATATTATATGGATAGTTTAAAAGATAGAAAACGAAAAGAAATAGAAGAATATGATGGACCAATGATTACTAATGAACTTAGAATGTTTCACAAAATTAGAGCTGCAATTATAGGTGTGGATAGGTATCCTCGTCAAATTGCACATTCTATGAAAAGTTCAGATGGAACAAAAGAGGCAACATATTTTCAACGTCGTGGAAATGTTAAATACGATTATGAATCGATTTCTTCAGAATCGAATTATGAAGTAAGAGAAACAGAAGAGTTATCAAGCGGAAGTGCTATGATTAGAATAGAAAGTGATGGTTATTATAATTCCAAAATTGGATATTATGTAAAATTAGATAATGAAAGACAAATTCTTTTAGCAGAAATAGATCCACATCGCAAAAAGGTTAGAATTCCTATTTATGGCGAAACAGAGGATTTGGAGGAAATTGGTGAAGTTCCAGAAGATGAGTATGGTGCAACAGTTTTTGAAACTATTGGCGGAAGAATAAGAGAGCATAAAGTATTAGGTGAATATGCAGATATGATAATAGGAGACTTTGAACAAATAATGGAACTTGATCCTGAAAAACAAGTCACACCTGTAAGTGAAGAACAGAAAAAAATTGCTAGCCTACATGAAACAGTAAAACGATTGGAATCGACAAACGCAGAATTAGAAAGACAAAGTGCCCAAAAAACTGAACGTATTCAAAGTATATTAGAAAAATTAGATAAGGCATTAAAATTTATTGAAAAAGTCAAAAATCACCCAATTGCAGGTTTATTCTTTGGTAAGAAAGTTGGAGAAGTAGTTGGAGAAGCGAGAGATGATGAATTAGGTGATGAAAAATAAATAACATCATTAAAGACTTGTATTGTATATACAAGTCTTTTTAGTAAAAGTAAATCTTTTTAACTTATTTTTTATAAAAAAAGACTATCAACAAAATAACTTTGCCAATAATTTAAGGATTTTTAAATTTAATTTTAAAAATCCTTTTGTCTTATTTTTTCTTCAAATATTAGTTTTATTTTATGAATTAATATTTTAAATAATGCAACTGGACTAGATTTATCTTCTATAAGATTTAAATCATAATTTTCAACTACAGGTGTAATTTCACCATTTTGTTTTATCTCATAAGCTTTATTACTTATATCTAACATCATTGAAGTATAAAACTCAGAAAAACTATCATAATTATCAGTTTTTATGAGTAAATTTCTAAAATTAAATAATCTATATTTTATTTTTTTACAATCTTTTAAATTTCTAATATTGTCGAACTCATATTGAAAGCAGTTTTTATAAATTAAATCTTGAGTTTCTAAGGTCTTCACTAATATTACTTCTTTTAAGTCACTAATTATAGAATTAATTTTTTTGACTTTACTTATATTTTTAAGATCATTTACAGTATTTGCAAGTTTTTCTGTTTGTTTTGATAAAGTATTTTCTTACTCTAAAATATCTTCAAAATTATTTTCAATTATGATCCAAAGAAAAAGGTGATAGCAAATGTTCATTCGGGTTGGAGGGGAACATTTCAAAAAATAAGCGAAAAAGCAATATTGAAAATGATGGTAAACTATAGATGTAATCCTAAAGATATAATGTGTTTTATATCTCCAAGTATAAGAAAATGTCATTTTGAGGTCGATGAAGATGTAAGTAATCTTTGTAGAGAAATTTTTTATTTTTTAGGAAATATTGATGAGTGTATAAAAAGAGAGGATGTAAAAGCTGGAAAACA
>CAYYBL010000098.1:0-4182 GCA_964470175.1 uncultured Lachnospiraceae bacterium
GATATGCATTTGGAGGATGGTACACAGAGGCAGCATGTACAACTCAAAAGGCAGGGACAAATGGAACATTTACACCAGATTCAAATATAACAGTATATGCAAAATGGATAGCAAATACAAATACAGCATATGTAGTAAATCACTATACACATAATTTGGGAGAGAACTTATATACACTAGATAGTACAGAAAATAAAACAGGAACAACAGATGAAACAGTAACACTTGCAAACTTAAAGAAGACAATTCCAGGATTTACATATGTAGAAGGATATGCAAATAATGGAAATACAACTAAACCAACATCAGGCACAGTAACAACAACGACTGTTCTTGCTGATGGAACAAGAGTAATAAACTTATATTATAGAAGAAATTATTTATATGTTCAATATCATGTAAATGGAGGATCTTTAGCACCAGAACACGGAGATGGATATGGAGTATCAGGAAGCTTAATTACAGATACACTAAATAGTACAGGAACTAACTTTATAAGAGGTCTTTATGGTGGAAAAGTAGGCTTTGTAGATTTGTCAACATATGTAACAGATGATACGGGACTACATAACTGGAATAATCCAAATTATATGAATATTGTTAGAAATGGATATGTGGCAAAAACAGATGCTCAATGGAATACATCAGCAGATGGAACAGGTACATCATATGGCCATAATATATCTTCATATGACGCAAATGGATTTGCTGGAGCAGATTTAAGTACAGGAGATAAGGTAGTAACATTATATGTAAATTGGGTAACAACATATAAAGTAGAATATTATCAAGGAGCTGGAACAACTTCAGGAACTGCTTCAAAACTTGGAGAATCCAGTCATGAATATGATATGGCTAAGAATTTAACAACATATAGTACATTAGGAGGAACAGAACCTACAGGATGGGAATTTGCAGGATGGAGTGCAAACAATGGAACTACAACGACGGCTATAACATATACAGATGGACAGAGTATTATTAATTTAACTGATGTAGCAGGGGGAACAGTAAAACTATATGCTATATTTAAAAGGACAGTTAAATTCAATTCAGGATTAAATGGTGCAACAACATCTACAAAAGAGCAAAGATATAATCCATATATTAATACTGGGGTATCACAAGTATTAGCACCAGTACCATCAACTACAGGTCTATCAGGATGGACAGCAAAAGGATATAGAACAGATAAAGTTGCGGGTGAAGCAACATATGCAGTAACAACAGCAGCAGTTAATATTAAACCAGATTATAATGTATTAGATGTAGATAATAATTCAAGTACAACATTAAACTTATATGCGGTATATAATAGAAATCTAACTATGGCATATAATGGAAATGGAGCAACGGGAGGATCAACATTAAGTCATACTGAAGAGCAAACATATAATACAAAGGGTGGAGTATCAAGTGTAACATTTACAACGAAGGCAAATGGATTTGAAAAAGCCGGATATGCATTTAGTAAATGGGCAAATGATAGTATATCAGGAACACAGGTTTCAGCAGGTGGAGCAGCATTACCATTCAGCCCAGCAGTAAATGTAACAGGAGCAGGTTTAACCAAAACAATGTATGCAATTTGGTCAGATACATCTGTACCTGCTGTTACAATAACAAGGATAGACTACAATACATTTAGATGGGATGCTATAGATAATGAAGAAGTAAAAGGATATCAAATAAATACAAATCCTGGAGTTCCAGATGCAAATGGAAGCGGATGGACAACAGATGGAACATTAACAAGTGGAATATGTGATATAACAGATGCTGATACATACTATGTATGGGCAAAAGATAATAGTGGAAATGTAAGTGGAGAATCAATTACAGCATATCAAGTAACAAGAGATGAAGGTATAGGAACACAATTAACAACAAGAATAGATTCAACAAGTGATAATACAGGAACGCTATTTACAGAAAACACTGTAGTATTAAATGGAACACCAGTATGGGCAAAAGCAGTAGAAATTACAGGATATAATACACCAGTATTAAAAATAAATAATGAGACAAAAACAGCATCAGGAACAGCAACAATAATAGAATCAGCCACAACAATATCAAGTTCAGCTACATTAAATACATATAAAGTAGAATATTATCAAGGAAAAGGAAACAATACATCAGGAGCAACAAAACTTGGAGAATCAAGTCATACATATAATGCAGCTAAAAACTTAACAACATATAGTACATTAGGTGGAACATCACCAGAAAAATGGACATTTAAAGGATGGAGTGCAAATAACGGAACAAGTGCAACAAATACAACGTACGATAATGGACAAAGTGTAATAAACTTAAGCACTACAAATAATGGAGTAATTAAGCTATATGCAATATTTGAAAGAGAGGCAAATGTATATAGCGGAGTAAGTAAATCTACAAATAATAAAGTAAAGCAAAGATATAATCCGTATGTTAATACACAGGTAACAGCGATTAGTTTAGCTGTGCCAACAAATATAGCTAATTGGGAGAAGCTTGGATATAGAACAGATACAAATGATGAAGCATTAGGAGAAAACGGAACGCAAGTTACAAATGCAGCAGTAAGTGTAACACCAGCATACAATGCAGATGTAAATTACTATGCAGTGTATAAACGAGTATTAACAATAAGCTATAATGGAAATAATGCAACAGGTGGAAGTACAGAAGCTACAACAAAAGATATTTATTTAAATACAGATGATACAACTACAAGTAGCCAAGAAGTGCCACTTGCAAATAATGGATTTAATAAAACAGGATATACATTTAGTAAATGGGCAGAAGGTTCAGCAGGTGGAACTCAATATGAAGCAAACAGAAATTATACAGCAGGATTAGCATATAATGACTCACCATTTGGAAAGACAATGTATGCAGTATGGATAGATGATACAGCACCGGTCGTTACAGTAACAAGGAGTGATTATAACACATTCAGCTTTACAACATCAGATGGAGTAGGAGTTGCAGGATATAAGATAACAACAACTCCAACAAAACCTGGAGCATCAGATTCAGGATGGACAAGTACAGGAACATTAACAAGTGGAACATATGATATAACAGAAGCTGGAACATATTATGTATGGGCAAAAGATGCAGCAGGAAATGTAAACGATATAACAGATAATAGTCAAATAGATGCATATACATTGATAAGAAATCAAGGATTAGGAAGCACACTAACCACAAGAGTAGATACAACTACTTCAAGTGGAGGAAAATTGATAACAGAAAATACAGCAGTATTAAAGGGAACACCAGTATGGGCGAAATCAGAAGCAAGCACTGGATATAATAATCCAACATTAACAATAGGTGGAGTAAATAAAACAGCAACAGGAGATATAGACACAATAAATTCTGAAACAACAATAGCATCTAGTGCTACAGCAAATACGTATACAGTAACATATAATAGTAATAAACCATCAGGAGCATCTTCAAATGTAACAGGCTCAACAGCTAATAGCTCACATACATATGGTGTAGCTAAGAATTTAACAACAAATGGATATAGCATGGCAGGATACACATTTGCAGGATGGACGGCAAATGCAGATGGAACAGGTGATTCATATACAAATGGACAAAGTGTGACAAACTTAAGTAGTACAAATGGAGCTACAGTAACACTATATGCAAAATGGACTAAGAATACATATACAGTAACATATAATAGTAATAAGCCATCAGGAGCATCTTCAAATATAACAGGCTCAACAGCTAATAGTTCACATACATATGATGAGCCAAAGAATTTAACAACAAATGGATATGGTTTAATAGGATATACATTTGGAGGATGGACAAGTAATCCAAATGGAACAGGTGATTCATATACAAACGGACAAAGTGTAATGAACTTAACAAGTGCAAATGGAGGAACAGTAACACTTTATGCAAAATGGACAGCAAATACATATGATATAACTTTGGATAATGGCTCAGCTACGACAAATGGAACAGATAAGATATATGAAGTATATGATACAAATATTTATTTAGACAGTAATAAGACAAAAGTAATGACAACATCTACAAATAAAATAACAGTACCAGAAAGAAAATATACTGTAACATATAATGCGGTGGAAGGTACATGCTCAGTACCAAACCAGACAGCAACATATGCATTTAAAGGATATTATGACGGAACAGTTCAGATGATAG
>CAYYBL010000099.1:0-4072 GCA_964470175.1 uncultured Lachnospiraceae bacterium
TTATTCCTCTTAAAGTCCTTATGGGATTAACATTTCGTAGTATAATTGTATACTGTCTATATTCTATAGAAAAATCATATCCAACATCATATCTTCTAATAAATAAATCTATATTTTTTTGACTTCCATTAAAAAGTATATCTATTACTTCATCATCTGTAATTTCCATACTATATTTCTCCTATTTTATATATATTTCACATTTAATATCTTTATCTATAAGTTCTTTAAATCTTTGACCATCTTTTATATCTCCAACTATACTTCCATAATGGACTGGCACAATAACATCAGGCTTTATGCTATTAGCAAGTTTTGCAGCTTCTTTATAATCCATAGTATATACACCACCAATTGGAAGAAATGCTACATCACACTTTACACTTTTTAATTCTTCCAGTGCATCCGTATCTCCAGCAATATAATAATCCTTATCCATTTTTATAATGTAGCCTACCCAATTATTTCCCTTTGGATGAAAAGGTTTGATTTTATTATAACTTGGTACTGTTTCGAAAAGTACTGCACCAATATTATATTTTTCATTTGGATCTACAAAAAAGATCCTTTCTTTATCTATATTTATCTGTTTTGCATTTGAAACCATTTTTTTTGGTAAAATGATTTTTGTTTTATCATTTATAATTCTTGATATATCTTTCAATGAAAAATGATCATAATGATCATGCGTAATGAAAATCATATCAGCATCATGATATTCTTTATCAATATTTAATGGATCTACATATATTGTTTTTCCTGACTTTATCTTAATACTATTTTGACAAAATACTTCAACATTATCTAACATAACTTATCCCCTATATTTTTAATATAACACATTTTTTAGTTTTTTAATTTCCTTTATATCAGTACTTGCAAGCTTTATAATTTCATCTTTTAAAATAATGCTTGCTTCATCCTCTTCTTCTTTTGAAAGTTTTTTACCTTTAAACTTAGATAAATCTATTGGTTTTCCATATATTATAGCATTTTTACTTAATGGTTTTGCTTTTCCAACTAATCCTATTGGAATAATTGTTGCATCTGTCTTTAATGCAAGATAAGAAGCACCATTTTTTATCTTACCCTCATTCTTTTCAAAGCCATTCCTCGTCCCTTCTGGAAAAAGTCCCAAGCATTCACCATTTTTAAGAGTTTTTAATGAGTCTTTTAATGCTGAAATATCTTTTTCATCTCTTTTAACATATATTACATCAAATACATTTCCAAGTACTCTGAAAAATAAATTATTTGATAATTCTTCTTTAGCAATAAATCTCATCTCTCGTGGTGATGTAGCAACAATTACTTGAGGATCAAGATAATTTCTATGATTCCCACAAAATAAAACCGCTCCATCTTTTGGAATATTATTTTTCCCATAAATTTTAACTCTATATATTGCTTTGCAGTATAAAAAGATTACGGACCTTACAAAAACTCTCCCTATTTTTTTTAAAACTTTCATATTATAAATCCTTTATTTTTTAACATAATGCACGTCTTTTATAACAATATCTATTGCAAGAACATTCATAGAAGTAAGCTTTTCAACTTCCTTTTTTATTTGCGTTTTTAATCTACTTACTACATCATTTACACTATAACCATATTCAATAATTATTTCAACATAAATGAATACACCATCATTTAATTCCTTGTGCTTTTTTATTATTGTCCTATGTAGTTTGTTTACTTCTTTAAATTTGCTTACAACATATGAAATAATTTGCTTAAAAACTGTATCAGATATTTCAAAATTGCCCATATAACTAAATGTTGGCCTTACAATAGATTTTTCTGTGATATATGGCTTAGAACCTCTTCCAGTCGATTTAAAAATCTGAAGTGGATCCAATAAATATCCTGAAAAGTCTTTTTTTATCTCAAATGTAGGTACTGGAATTACGTGTTTTCCTTCTTTCACTCTAGTATTTCTAGCTGTAGCAATTTCCTCTTCTGTAGCCACATCTGTAATATAAATTGTTTCCTCAATTGGTCCAAAATCAAGATTTTCAGCAATTTGCTTTACCATTTTGTCTGATGTGCCAAGTATCAATATACTCTTAGGCTGCACCTTTTTTATTATTCTTTTTATTTCTTTCTTTTTTTCTTCACTTTGAAATAAAGCATTTCTAACAGTCTCAATTTTAGTAGGCGCTTTTTTAGCAGAAGTTCCAGCAAGCACCTTATTTCCTTGTATAAGGAGTCCATCATCTATGATAAGATCTATTCCTTTTTCATTTGCGACCATCTGAGCTCTATAACTCTTACCTGTACCTGATGGTCCAACAAATGCATATACTTTCATATGCTTTTTTTCAAACATTTTTCTCTCCCAAACATCTTTATATATGAATTATACCATTGTAAAAGATGTTTCTCAAGAAAAATTTATTTATCAATTTTTATATACTTCTTTGTTTCATTTCCTGCAAGATCAACCACTGTTATTTCATAATTTCCATTTTCTACCAAATGATTATTATCTATAGGGCTTATCATACCTTGATGTTCTTGATTAAAAATAACATTAAAACAAATTACATCCTGTAAATTAGCTAAAGAATCTTTGTATAATTGTATATGTAAAAAGTAATACTCATCATTTAAAACACCTGCCGATAATTCATTTGCATTAAGTGTAGCTTCAATGTAACCATTCTGCGGAGCAGAATCATAGTAAATAGGATTTGCCATATTAGCTCTCAAAAATTTACAAATTCTCACTAAGTTTACATTTGGGTCAATCCCATATACTCTAACTGTATAATTATTACTGTTTTTTTGACATTCCACTTTGCTATATATTTTTGTTTTTATATTTCTTGTTTTTGTATCTAAAACATTACCATTTTTATCTATTGCTTCAACCTTTATAGTATAAGCAGTATTTCGTTCTAAGTTCGTAAATTTATAACTTATATCTTCCGTTTCTGCCTTAAAAATATTATTTATGTAGTATCTATATCTTTTTGTCCCCAAAGGATGTGTCTTTACATAAATAATAGATGATGTATCAAGAAGCGATATTCCCTTATATTCTTTGCAATCATAATAATCTGGAAAATCAACTATTCTAAAATTGTCATATTTATCCACATTTATTTTTGATATTCCGATATTATCCTCATAGCTTATTGTGACATCTGTGTTATATGTCATTCCATCTTCTACACCAATTATAGTTGGCGGCGTTTTATCTATATTTTTCACTTCATACTTTATATTTGCTGAATTTCCCGATATGTCGTTTACAACAAAATCAAATATTTCATTCTCTGATAAAACTTTTCTAAGTCTAGTTCCTTCATTTAATAATTCGAATCCTTCAGCAGCTTCTATTTTTTTATTAAAGTCAATAATTAACTCTACATCATTATTTGTATAACCTTCTGAATAATCTCTATTTATAACATAAGTAATACTTCTAGAGTCTCTATTAAATGAATACGCATTAAGCACATACCTATAATTATAAATTCCATATGACTTTGTGTATAACATAAATATAATCAAAACCATTATTGAAATTGTTTTTTTAATTAGATTCATAAACACTCACTTCCTTTCCATCACAAAAGACTCTAACATTAAAATTCCATCGAACAATATCTCCCGATACATCTGCATTTTGCATATTATTATTTGTATTTTGTAATATGTAAAATTTTTCTCCTGTTTTAAAACTAATAATCATAATAATTAGTATTAAAATGGGGATAGCCCAGCCGGACGTATCGCCGCCCACGGACTGCGGGACGTAATACGCCTGACGAATGAACACGTAACCGGTCATTTTCTTGGTGGTCGGGTTGGCCGTGGTGAAATGGGCTTCACCGAAGTAGCCCAGCACGTCAGCCTCACCGTACTTTTCTTCAATCGCAACCTCGGCCAGATGCTTGTACATCTTCCGGGAAGGATCAATATAGTACGGATCGACACCGATCTCCGGCTCGTAGCCGGAATGCGTCACGATAGTTTCACCGAGAACGTTCTTGGACGTTTCAACGTCCGGGTTGAGTTCCTTGGAAAGATCATCATTGTCCTTGCCCAGAGCTTCCCAAGC
>CAYYBL010000100.1:0-1465 GCA_964470175.1 uncultured Lachnospiraceae bacterium
GAAACTATGGGGGTCGACGAACGATAGTAAAAAGATGAACCCTCTCTGTAGAACATGTCGAGCACATTGCCTTCAAGTTCCAGGGGCTGTCCAACCTTCATTGATAAAACTCTTTTAACTACTAACTCACGTGTTCCAATTAGAGCCCTAAGCGAACCCTGATATTTGTTGATCAGATACAGTTTGCCATTGGCTGTTTTGATGAACATATTTTACCCTCCTAAATTTTAAATAAAACACCTCTCTCGGGTTACATATATATTATACCATAATTTACATAAAACCTCAAATTCTACGCTTATGTAAACAATGTGCTATGCTGTACATGCTGAATAGTTTCAAACTGGTCTTAAGTATCAAAAAGCTTTTAAATTGATATATGTATGGCTATTTTAGTGGTATAGGGTGAGGTATTGATATTTTTGTGGTTTTATATATAATAATGAATAAGGATTTAAAAATGAGGGGATACAGAATATGATTTGTAATAATTGTGGAAATGAAATGCCAGAAGGTAGTAGTTATTGCAGTAAATGTGGAAAAAAGATTGAAGCAGAAGTAGAATCAAAAGAGATAGTTGAAAACACTACAGAAGAAGTGATTTATGCTGAAAATGCAGAGAAAACAGATAAAACCATTAATCAAAAGGATAATAATGTTAGTGAAGATGATAATGAAAAAGCAAATTTTTTAACTATTATATCTCTTTTTTTAGTCTTGATTGTACCTATTTTAATAAAATTATTTTCTAGCCTTTTTGAGATGACTAGAAATTCTTCACCTGTCAATTTAATATGTGGTATAAGTATGCTAGTTGGATTTACAATACTTATAGATACAAGAAATAATTATCCAAAACATTATGCAAGCAAAATTTTATTAGAAATAATTATTGCTTTGGCAGTGGTTTGCTTTAGTATAGTATTATGGTTTGTAGTTTCATGCGTTTCATGCATTCTAAATCCTTCTATTGGTTCAGGTATAGATTAATAAAAAATTTCATATATGAAACTATTAAACTGATTTTATTGATTGTATATAGAAATACGAAAGAGAGATAAAAAAGAAAGGATACATAACATGATTTGTAATAATTGTGGAAATGAAATGCCAAAAGGTAGTAGTTATTGCAGTAAATGTGGGAAAAAGATCGAAGCAGAAGTAGAATCAAAAGAGATAATTGAGAATACTACTGAAGAAGTAATTAATGTAGAAAATGTAGATAATACGGAAAATACAGAAAATACCATAAATCAAAATGAAAATATCGTTAGAGAGGACGATGATAAAAAAGCGAATTATTTAACTATTATATCTCTTTTTTTAATCTTGATTGTACCTCTTTTAAGAAATGTAATTTCTGGATTATTTGAAAATTATAGAATTTCTTTATCTGCTAATTTTATACGTTCTGCTAATTTTATACGTAGTATAAGTATACTTGCTGGATTTACATTACTTGTAT
>CAYYBL010000100.1:1565-3976 GCA_964470175.1 uncultured Lachnospiraceae bacterium
TCTGCTAATTTTATACGTAGTATAAGTATACTTGCTGGATTTACATTACTTGTATATACAAGAATTAAATATCCAAAGAATTACGCAAGTAAAATTGTGTTAAGAATATTACTTGTTTTAACGGTGTTTTGTGTGCTTGTAATTGTACAGTTTATTATTACATGTACTTCATCACTTAATAAATGTCCGGGGTAAAAATGGTTATAAATAAAATAAAATTTCCTATTTATGGAACTTTTATACTAATTTCATTGATTATAGGAATTATATTTAATTACATATATCTTAAGAGAAGTCGTATTGAAAAAAGAAAAATACTATTATTTTTAGTGCTCTCTAATTTTTATATCATATTTCGGAGGAATACTTTTAAATGCATTAATAATTAAAGATTTCAGTTTTTCAAAAATTGGACTTTCAAGTTATGGCGGAGCAATTGGCCTATTAATTAGTTCTGTGATATTTGAAAAAATGTGTCCGTCAAATAAGACTTTTATTAAAGGCGCTATTATTAGTCTACCTTTAATCTATTCTATATCTAAACTTGCATGTTTTTTTGCAGGATGCTGCTTTGGACTTCCATATGATGGGTTGTTTAGTGTAACTTATACATCGGGATTAAATATTTCATTGATACCGGTACAATTGTTAGAAACAATTACATTTATGATTATTTTTGTTATTTGTGTATTACTTCAAAAAAGTAAAAGGGTTGCAGGAATAACAATTGTTTTAAGTGCTATAGCTAAATTTTTATTGGATTTCTTGAGATATAATCATTTAGAAGAAAAGATATCAATAAATCAAATTATAAGTATTGTATTTGTTATTATCGGGATTTGTTTAATTATAAAAAGAAGGAAAGAATATGAATATTAAAGAATATGGAGATAGTAAAAATAATACTATAATGCTGTTACATGGAGGGGGTCTTTCTTGGTGGAATTATAGGGATGAAGCAGAAAAACTACAAAATAATTTCCATGTAATTATTCCAATATTAGATGGACATTCAGATAGTGATAGAGATTTTACAAGCATTGAAGACAATGCACAGGAAATTATAGACTATATAATAGATAATTATAAAGGACATATTCATTTGATAGGAGGTCTATCGTTAGGAGGACAAATTCTTTTAGAAGTATTATCAAGAAAAAGTGATATATGCGATTATGCCATAGTAGAAAGTGCGTTAGGGTTGCCTATGAAAGTTACACATAAAATGATTAAACCTGTGCTTTCAATGAGTTATGGATTAATATCAAAAAAATGGTTTTCAAAAATGCAATTTAATTCTTTAGGAATAAGAAAGGATTTATTTGAAGACTACTATAGAGATACATGTAAAATTACAAAAGAAAATATGATTGCCTTTATGAAAGCAAATTCAAAATATGAACTAAAAGAAACTTTAAGAGACACAAAAGCGAGAGTATTAGTTATTGTTGGGGGAAAAGAAAGGCCTATAATGAAGAAATCAGCTGATTTGATTAGCAAGAAAATAGGATCAAGTAGAGTTGAAATAATACCTAATTATTCTCATGGAGAATTGAGCATAAATAATTCAGATCGTTATATCAGTTTAATGAATGTGCTAATTGCAAATTAGCTCTATTTATGATATATTGAGGGTGTATTTGATGATGCATAAGTACACTAATTAGGAATGGAGGTTAAAAATGGAAGAAAGAGTTGACAAAATTAATTACTACCTAGATATCGCTGAAACTGTTCTTGAAAGAGGAACTTGCTTAAGAAGAAATTTTGGTGCGATTATAGTAAATAATGATGAGATTATTTCGACTGGATATGTTGGGGCTCCAAGAGGAAGAAAAAACTGTTGTGATTTAGGCTATTGTACTAGAGAAAAACTAAACATTCCAAGAGGTGAAAGATACGAACTATGCCGTAGTGTTCATGCAGAGCAAAATGCGATAATTAGTGCTTCTAGAGAAAAAATGCTTGGTGGAACATTGTATTTAGTTGGAAAAAATCATACAGATGGTGAATATGTTGAAAATGCAAATCCTTGTGCATTATGCAAAAGGATGATTATAAATGCAGGAATAAAAGATATATATATTAGAGATTCTAAAAACAAATATAGACATACCGATGTTTCAAACTACATAGAAGATGATGAATCTTTAGAAGGTACAAAAGGATATTAATAATAAATGTTGACAAATGATTAATATTGATAGTATAATAATACCAATAGTTTAAAGAAAGGCAGAGTCCATGAACAATTTAATTAATGCTAAATTAAATAACTGGTGGGCAGTATGGGAGAATTCAAGTCACCCATACAAATTTGTCAAGCTTTAAAATAATAAGATTGTATATTATTAAAGCACATGTATGGAGTGATAAGCTACGTACATGTGCTTTTTTGTACGTTGTATGAA
>CAYYBL010000101.1:0-3940 GCA_964470175.1 uncultured Lachnospiraceae bacterium
TGCAAACATATTTTCGTATATTTTATCATATTTAAATTTATTTTCAAGTATTTTCTATCTATTATTATAATCTTTTTAGATCCATTATTTTCTTAAATACAACAACATGTGAATCCCTCATTTCACCATTTTCCTCAAGTCTATTAATCTCGTCAATAGACATATATGATACACTGTCAACCTCATCTTTTTGCAATTTCACATCATTTATATCAATATCTTTTTTCAAATAAAACATAAATCTTAGTGGAATTCCATATACTATGTATCCAAGTTCTTCCACATTATCATTACTAATATCTATCCCTATTTCTTCAAGCACTTCTCTTTTAATAGTACTAATGGGAGTCTCACCATGATCTATATGTCCACCTGTAAATGCATATAACCCATCTTTTTGTTTTGAGGTCTTCTGAACCAAAAATTGATGCTTGCTATTTTCAATTACTATTATACCTACAGCTATATGTTCACCAACATTAAATTTTGCATTTTTGTCTCCTCTTACAACTGTTTTTCCAGTAATATTTCCATTTTCATCATAAACATCTAATAATTCCATTTTTTCTCCCTCATTCTTTCATTTTATCTTATCAGCACAGATGAACTTCACGCATGTATTCTAACACATTTTATTTGAATAGAAAATAAAATATGAAAAAATGTTAAATTATATATCTCTTATAATCTTGTTATTTCTATGTTGTTATTATACAATGAAAAAAAATCAATTAGGAGAAAATTATAATATGGCCAAATACTATAGATATATGAGTGTTTTTGAATTTATAAGAATGTCGCTTGGTGATAAAATACGACCCTTTATTGATTACTCATCAGCATATTTAACAACAAGTAAAGGCGTATGCTTTTTAGGTGATCACTCTTTCGACGAAAATGATGAAACAAAAAATTCTATGCAAGCCACGAGAGAATATATTAAAGATTGTGTTTCAGATCATATTTTAGTAGAATTTGAATCTACCGATTCTGCTGACATTCACGAAAGTGTTGGAAGGTATTCTCGAAAGAAACTTCCTGAATATTGGATGGAATCATATGATTTGGAACGTATGGTTCCAAAAAGATATAAAATAGCCATTGCACCTAATATAGATGATTGTGAATGGTCAGAATATGATAGAGATACCATAACTCAAAATCCAAAAGCTGTTTTAGGGCAAATTGCAGATCAAAGACGTATTCATAAAAAAACAGAATTAACAGATTTAGAAGATTGGTGCTGTGAGCTTTCTCTCCTATCTGATGATAATAATGGTTGGTATATTGAAAAAGATGTAGATAGTAAGACAGTAACACTTGCATATGGAGATTTAAGAAATAAAGAAAGAAAGCCAAATTTTAGTTTATCATTTAAACAAGAATCCAGTGATGCATTATATGAAGGATTACGAAAATATAGTATTGGTAATTATTCATGGAATATAAGTGGGGATATACCAGATACATGGAAAGATTTAGATGAAAGACTTGAAAAAATTTCTAAAAATCAATCAGACAGCATGCTCTATTATACACGTAGTGCAGAGCCAAATACAATCTGCGATTATGATTATTCGCTTATGATGCCATGTTTTCGAATATCGCAGTTAATGAAATATTCGATGTTAAAAACTATATATCCCGATATAATAGATAAATACGACATTAATCTTGATAAAACTTATTCTGGAAGAATTATTGAGCCTTTAGGATTACTAAAACCTCAAAGTGCACCTGGTGTGCTTCCTATAAGACTAGACACTTTAAGAATAAACGAAGTTGGTTTTGTTTTAAATAATTTATATTCAACTAATCCTATCTTTTTTTCATCAAAAGCAGCAAATCGTACACATTCAGAAAATCAAAATGATAGAGAAGAAAGTTTAGATTAGAACATTTGATATGAAATCTTTTAAACAACTATAGAATTCTTTTTTATAGTGTTATAATAAAATTGCTATTATAAGTGGAGGTAATATAATGGATTTATTATATTTATTTTTGTTAATGCCAGTTTCAATATTCATTATAAACATTATATTGAATATTTATAAACTAGATAATAATTGTATCCAATACAAAATATTAAATGGTATTAAAATTGCTTTATATATTTTTCTTGCTATTTTTATTACTTATATGACTTTTGAGTATAGTAATATAGGAATATTTGAAGTGATGGCAATTATTGGTGCAATAAGTTTGTTAATAAGTAGTATAAGTATACTTATTGTAAATCTAATATACAGGATAGTGAAAAAGAAGAACATAACAAACAATATTGTACTTACAATATTATATACCGCTTTTTTAATTTTTAGTTTTATATATATATACTTCTCAATTTATTTAACTTATAAATTCTGGCCTGTATGATGATTATATTAATATGTTTATTAATAACAAAAACCTCGGATTAAATCCGAGGTTTTTTTGAATACTAAAAAATACCACATATACTCATTTTAATACCATTTAGGATCTATTATACATATGCTATATTTTATTATGCTACAATAAATATAATACAACTAGTAATTGAAAGGGGGAAATCTACCATATGAAGAAATATATCTACAAAACAATAATTGTTTTTGTTTTACTAGATTTAATATGCTTGGACTCATTTGCACACATCATAGCATACAATGTAAAATCATATACTATTAATATTAACAATATACTTGATGATATAGAAGAAATAAAATTTGTAGTATGTGAAAATTATACTATATATAAAGAACGTGAATATAAATATAAAACTGAAGTGGTTCCTCTTTTTGAACCAGAAGAGATATCTGTTATTGACAATAATTCAAATGATTATCCTGTTCTAGAAAAGGATTATTTACTAGAAACTGATATTACAAATACTGAATACAATTATGAATATGGTAATTATAGACGGAACATTTGATGATATTCCTATCAGAACATTATATCATGGAAATAAATTGAATGGAATGAGTATAAATAATACCTATAAATTTAAAGATTTTGATGAGTTGATTGATAAGTTAAAAGAAAAAAAACCTGAAATGAACATTAATGAGCTTAAAGAAGAAGATTTTATATGTCAGAGAAGAATCGAATACACATATAATACTTATAGATATACTTTATCCAATAATATAGATATATCAAATATAAAGAATAACACGCTTACATATAAAGACAATTATTTTCCAAAACAATCAGAAAGAAACTATAAAATTGGAATAATTATGAAAAATACAAATAATAAATATAAAGCGTTTTTACTTAATGGAACTAACCTACTTACAGGTGGAAAAAATATAGATATGATATTTTCATTTGATTATAGCAGTGGAGAAAAAACAGCTGATGTTTTAAATTTAAAACCATCAACTAATTCATATGAAAATGATGATAATTTTCGTTATGGAATCATCTGTATATCATTGTTTATGTATATAGTAGGAACAATAATGATTATATATCCTATAGTAATGTTTAAAAAACACAAAAATAAGAAGAAAAAATAATGAAAAACTCCCTACGCCATTTTGGCATAGGGAGATGTACCTCCTTTCAGCATATTTCACTTTGCTACATTTTTTTACCCGAGATAACCACCCTCATGTTTCACTTCCTTCAGATGGCTTTCATCATCCGCTGGGACATTCCTATCATCAGACCATGTATATGCCATAAGTCTACCATCTTCCATAAGAAAGAGTGGCTGGCTCCATGAGTCAGAACTCAGTTTGTAATCAGCAAGTATTACAAACTTGACTCCGTGTGCAATGCACTGGGCTGAATCACCTTCATCTGCAGCTTGACCTGTTTCTCTAAAAAGATTCAGACAATAAACATCTGTACCTTCTCTAAAGATAAAGCCATACCAGAAAGACTGGCCGGCATATTCTGAACCCTCTGGTACGAAGAAAGTTCTAAATATTCTTCCCCATTTGTA
>CAYYBL010000102.1:0-3848 GCA_964470175.1 uncultured Lachnospiraceae bacterium
TTCTCTTGTTAATCCTGCTTATTTTTTTGTGTGAACTTTTTGGGGTTCACTTCAATTTATCTTTCTGCTTCTTTTTCTATTTGCTGCACAATCACGTCCCCATCACTAAGAGTTTTATATTTAATGTTATGCTGATTACAGTACTCAACTGTAGCATCTACTAATTCAGTTTCTTTATGATTTGATTTATAGTGTGGAAGAAATAAATAATCAAAATATCCTAAACCATTCCACATAGTATCAATACCATATGGATTAATATTAGGGTCATCACATATATCTAATCCATGTAAATCTTTGGCAAGTACACATATTCCCGCACTATATCCAGCGTACAAACGATTTTCATCATTTGATATGGTTTTTAAGTACTCATCAAATCCACTTAAATACATGGCTTGCCTTAATGCAAACGTATTTCCCCCAATTACATAAAAAGCACTATATTTATCCATTTCTTTTTTTAATTCTTCTTTGCGAACAAAATAATCTTTTAAAGATACTACCGTAACATCAAAGCCTATTTGAGTTAAATCATTTACATCGTTATCTATTCCATTTGCTTTTCTTTCACTATCTGGATATACATCTCTTGAATTTGGTATCAAACATATTTTATTGCCATGTTCACTAATCCATTTTTTTAATTCATCTGTTTTATCTCCAAGTTTATATGATGATAAATATAATTTCATGTATAACCTCCTTAGTTTTTCTAGTTTTTATGATTTTATCATATTTCTCACTATAATCATAATCATTTTTTAAAATATAATTAAGTAAGAGGCCCTCTACTTCATAGCAGAGAGCCTCGTATACGTAAAGTTATTGTTCCAGATATTCCAAAATTTCCACCGGAATTTCGACACCATACTCACTTGCGACTTTGCAAACCTCACGAGCTGACATGTCTCGGTCATCACCCATTAACATCCGATGACAGAACCTTATCCAGCCGATGTCTGAATCTTCTGGTACCACGTATTCGTAGTATTCGCCATCAATTTCCAACGAATACTCCTCACCATCATTCTTGTGTACATCAGAGAAAAAATCTTCTAAGATGCTATACCACTTCCTTGAATTCATCAAAATGTCCCTCCTTGTGATTAGTGAAGAAATACCTACAACTTTAACAATACTATTATAGCACAAATTTACATAATATACAAATACCCACTAAACCTTTATCATAATTTATTTTTTATTTATTATAAGAAATGCAAAGCACTTTTCTATATTATAAAGCAAGAGGCCCTTCGCTATACAGCAGAGAGCCTCCTACTCGTAAAGTTTAATGTTCCAGATATTCCAATATCTCCACGGAAATCTCAATCCCACATGCAAATGCAATTTCGAAAACCTGGTTTACAGGCATGATGGCATCATCACCGTCCCTAAAAACCCGGCAATAAAACTTACTCCAATCATCTTCTTCTGGAACTACATACTCAAAGTATTCATCTCCAATTTTCAACGAATACTCCTCACCCATCTCCTTATGTCCATCGTAAAAAAAATCTTCTAATGCTTCAAACCACTCTTTTGCTGTCATACTAAGTCCTCCCTTTTGCTGATAAGGTGATAAAAACAACTTTTACAATAATATTATAACATAGATTTACATAATAAACAATTGCCCATTAAACCATTATCATAATCTATTTCTATCCCACAGTTTTTGGCATTTTACCACCTTTTGAAGCTTCTATTGCAGCCAAAGCTATTTCTTTACAGCTTTGATCCGTTATTCTACTTAAACTTCCTTCGAAATATTTTGCATCATATCCGTATGCACAAGCTTGCAACAAAAATTCAAGTTGATCTACATTTTTTATAAATTTGGCTTCATTTGACTCTACTTTTTCAAATTCTTCCCAAAGTTCAAAGAAATCATTGTCTCTATCCATACCCTCAAGCACTCTCATAATTGCTTCTTTTTCTTTAACGTGCTTTTCTTCTTTGGTAATATTATCAAAAGGTGTAAAGTCTCCAGCATAAATCTCACCAAGTTCATGTATAATTCCCATTTTTATACACTTAAAAGTATCCAAGTTTAATTTGTTTTTCTCAATTATTGTCAATGCTAAGAGTGCTACAGAAAAAGAATGATCTGCTACTGACTCACATTTTTCCCTATGTTCTAGCCCTATCCTAACCTTAAGCCACCCCTGCCTATAGATATTTTTAAGTTGATTATATTTCATATAAAACGCTAAAATATCATTATCAATTTTATCAAACTTATCGTATGGATTTGTGTCTTTTATATAATTTTGATTGTTTTCATCTTTTAAAATATCCAAAGCTACTTCTCCTTAATCATTAAATCTAAGTAAATATCCATCAACATCTTGTATCAAAAATTCTTTGTCATTATAAACTTTATTACCTGCCTTATAATTATGTACTTCAAGTTCTAAAAAAAATTTGATCCCCATGCTCTTATATTTATTAAATAATCCCTCTACATCCGAAACAGACATACTTATATTTATACCTCTTCCAAAAGGATATTCCATTTTACCTACATTCCAATTATTATTTTGCTCCTGTATCATTATTTGATTTTTCTCAAATTGCATAAAACAAAACTTATCTTCTGGTCTTTCATACATCACCTTAAAGCCTAAATCTTCGTAGAACTTTTTACTTTGCTTTATATCTGACACAGAAAGCTCCGGTACAAGGGAATTAAACTCAATATCTTTTCTAATTATCTCATGCTTAAAAAATCTTTCTTGAAAATCTACTAATGCTTCAATCTGTTCATTTGAAAAAAACTTATCTTCAGGGACAACTATTAGCTTGTCTTCATTATCATTTAATCTATGAATAATTGCTATGCACGTGCCGTAGAACTCATCTATTGGTTCAAATACCCCTAGTACATAACAATCTATCTCTTCTCCATCGCCGCCCTTCGTACCTTGAATATACCCATAATTTACAGGATATATAGAATTATAATTTGGATGCATACTTCCCATTTTTCTATCGATTCTAACTTTTACATTTTTATTTAAATAATCAATTGAATTCATTTTTTCTCCACTATACTTTGAATTATAATAAATTATCTATTTCATCTGAGTTAGATAAAATTTCTCTTGTGGACACTCTTTTTTCATCTCTACATTTTTCAATGGCATCAGAAATCAAATTTTTAACATATTCGGAATTTTTTACATCCTTTATATCTAGCTCTGGTGTTGTCTTATCTCCTGAACAAATGTGAATTGTTCCCACTCCAAATAATCTTTGAAATAAAGACCTATATAAAGTCACATCAACGACCCTATAGAGTTTTACTTCCTCTTCTTTTATTGATAAAAATCCTGTCTTTATCTCTAACTTGTCCTTTTTCAACTTATATGTTGTAAAAGAAATAGGAAGTCCAAAAAGAGGTCTTTTTTTATCTTGCCATAAATATTCATTTTCATTTTCCATATTTCATCAATCTCCTTAAAATACATACTTTCAGGTTAATTTTCTTCTACTGTATCATTGGTATTTAGAGTATTCGTTTCATCTGCAATATCACTTGTCGTGTTACTTATAGTGTTACTTATTGTATTAGCTATCGTGTTATCTACTATATCTTCTTCGGTAGTATTTGTAGTATTGCTAATCGTATTACTTATAGTATTTGTTATAATGTTTACCACCTTGTTTTCAACACTATTAGTCTGACTTAAACTGGTATTATTTGAAATGCTATTTGTCACAGTGTTTTCATCAATTTCATTTGAAAACATATCCGGATTTGCTTCCTTAAAATTAATTATCATCTTACCTCCATAAAGGAAACTTGTCCACGCACCTATTTTAACTTCTACACTTCCCTT
>CAYYBL010000103.1:0-3756 GCA_964470175.1 uncultured Lachnospiraceae bacterium
AGAAATAAAAATTTTTTCATATATCACCTATTTTAATTTTTTGGATATTTCATTTATGAATTCCTCATTAGTTTTTGTACTCATTATGATTTTAAGAAGTCTTTCTGTCATATCTGCTGTAGATAATGATGAAAATGCTTTTCTTATATTATTTACAGTATTATATTCTATTTCTGAAAGTAAAAGCTCATCTCTTCTAGTACCAGATTTGTTAACATCTATAGCTGGGAATACTCTTCTTTCAGATAGACTTCTGTCCAAGTATACTTCCATATTTCCAGTACCTTTAAATTCTTCAAAAATAACTTCGTCCATCCTACTTCCTGTGTCTACAAGGGCTGTACCAAGTACAGTAAGACTACCGCCATTTTCTATATTTCTTGCTGCTCCAAAAAATCTTTTTGGCTTATGAAGAGCACTCGGATCGAAACCACCAGATAATGTCCTACCAGATGATGGTATAACTAAGTTGTATGCTCTTGCTAGTCTTGTAATACTATCTAATAATATTACAACGTCTTTCTTTTGCTCAGTAAGTCTTTTTGCTCTTTCAAGAACCATTTCAGCAACTTTAACGTGGTGCTCAGGTTGCTCATCAAATGTAGAATATATAACATCACCTTTGATTGAGCGCTTCATTTCAGTAACTTCTTCTGGTCTTTCATCAATAAGCAAAACAATAAGTTCAACTTCTGGATTATTAGTAGAGATACTATTTGCAATCTTTTTCAAAATAGTTGTTTTTCCTGCTTTTGGAGGTGCAACAATCATACCTCTTTGTCCTTTTCCTATTGGAGACATTAAATCCATGATTCTCATAGTATATTCTGTAGAGATAGTCTCAAGCTTAAGTTTTTCAAGGGGATATATAGGAATAAGATCGTCAAAATGCTTTCTTTTTATTGATTTATCAGGAGATTCATTGTTTACTTCTCCTACATAAATAAGAGCAGGAAACTTTTCTGTTTCTTTTGGCTTTCTTTTAATACCTTTTATTTTATCTCCTGTTTGTAGTCTAAATCTGCTAATTTGAGCTTGAGATACATACACATCATTTTGTGTTGATAAATAATTCTCACCACGTAAAAATCCAAAACCATCTGGTAAAACTTCAAGTATACCTTCTACAAATTCATCGCCTTCATTAGTAAGCTTATAATCTGCAGATGCTTCATTTTGTGTTTGATTTTCGTCTTTATCTTTTTTCTTTGAATTGTAATCATCCATAATGGCTTTTATAAGTTCTGCCTTTTTCATTTTAGAATAATTTTCAATTCCTTTATCTTTTGCTAAATTTTTAAGGTCCACAAGTGACAAACTGTCCAACTCCATAAAAAAATATCCTCCTTCTGAAAGTATGATTTAATTAATTTTATTTTTGGAAAAATTAAGATTTAAATAAATATAGAAAATAAGAAAAAAATACATCACAGAATTATTTACCAATTTCAACATATACAGTTTCATTTGGTAAATACATATCAAGTTGCTCTCTTGCAATTTTTTCTATGTACTCTTCTGAATTAACATTTTTTTGTTCTTCAAGTAAAATATCCTTTTTCTTATTTAACTCATCTTTTTGAGTATTATAATAAGAAATTTCGGTATCATACTCTCTTATCTTTGATTCTATAGATACAAAATTTAAAAGGGCGTAAATAGCAATAAAAACAAGAAACAAATTTAAAATACGATTTATATTTGTAAGTCTTTTTTTCATTTGTATTTACTATCCCCTTCAAATAATATATTTTGTATTAGACATTATAACACATATATGAACACTTGTCAAAGAAAATCAAGAAAATTTGTTTGCTAATTGAAAAATTTCTTATGAATTTCGTTTACAGCAAGATTTGATTTTTCTAAATCAACCAAAACAGATATCTTTATTTCTGAGGTAGAAATCATATTCATATTTATGTTATTCTCATATAACGCTTCAAACATTTTACTTGCAACACCAGGTTTATTAGCTATGCCAACTCCTACGATTGAAACTTTACTAAGCATTTCTGTATGTAAAATATTTTTATATCCAAGTTCTTTTTTATACTCTTTTAATATATCAAGAGTGTGCTCTAAATCAGTTGTCTTAATTGTAAATGCAATATCTCTAACTGTGTATTCACCAAATGATTGCACAATAATATCGACATTTATAGAATTTTCGGCCAATACTTGAAATAGTTTGTAAGTTTTACCTATTTCATTTTTTATACCGATAATTGTGATACGTGATATGTAATCATCTTTTACAACACCTATTATTTCCAAATCTTCAATATTTTGATTTGTGACAAGTGTTCCTTCACTATTATCTAAAAATGTTGATTTTACATATATAGGAATATTATATTTTCTTCCTATCTCTACACACCTATTATGAAGAACTTTTGCTCCAAGACTTGCCATTTCAAGCATTTCATCATAAGATATAGTTTTTAGTTTTTTTACATCAGATACAATCCTAGGATCTGATGTGAATACACCATCTACATCAGTAAAAATGTCGCACCTTTCAGCTTTTAAACTTGCTGCAAGAGCAACAGCAGTAGTATCGGATCCACCTCTACCAAGAGTAGTAATATTCCCACTCTCATCTACTCCTTGAAATCCAGCTACTATAACAATATTATCTGACTTTAAAAAATCTTCTATGCTTTCATTATTTATATATCTGATTCTACTGTTTGTAAATTCGCTATTTGTAATAATAGGAATTTGCCATCCTGTAAGAGAAACAGCTTTATATTTCCTTTCTATTAGCATCATGGCAAGTTTGGCAATAGTAATTTGCTCACCTGTAGAAACTAATACATCGTGTTCTCTTTTATCAGGATGTTTTGTAATTTCAGCTTCTTCTAAAATTAACTTGTCTGTTGTTTTTCCTTGAGCAGAAACAACAACAACTACTTGATTTCCCTTTTTCTTCTCCTTAATAATATGGTCTACAACCATATTTAATTTTTCTTTCGTTGCAACGGAACTTCCGCCAAATTTTTGTACAATGATACTCATAAGCAGTACCTTCTTTATTTTTAAGGAAACAATTTTTAAATTTAAAAATTATTTAAGTTTAGTATATTTTTTGACTATTTAATACATTTTCAGCATTTAATGTTGTGATTTGATATAAATAGTCATCAGAAACAATTTTTGAGATTTTTTCCAATGCTTTTGGAATTTTTAAGTAAGTAGAATTTGCTCTATGTGCATCAGAACCCATAAAATCAACAAGATGATCTTTAAGCATTCTTTTAACAATTCTTTTTGCTAAAAAACCAAATTCACCAACAATACTTCCGAAATTGCATTGTAATAATAATCCATTTTCTTTATATTCTTTTAGAATATCATAATTATTTTGAACTTCAAGATATCTTTCTGGATGAGCAAGTACAAGCTTGTACTCAGCGCCTTTTAGATTATTTATAATTGTCTTTAAGTTTGGATAAGAATGTCTAAGTGGTAACTCAAACAATATATATCTTGTACCATTTATTGTTGATGCTTTGTGTTCACTTAATATATCTAGTATATTTATCGTGATAAAAATCTCACTTCCTAAATATAGATTTGGACTGTCTTTTGTACTTTGCAAGTCATGAAGCAAATCTTGTCTTTTATATTCTGGAATTTCAAAACAATCAACGGCATAATGAGATGTAGAAATAATTGATTCAAAGCCAACGCTTTTAGCCTCAAATATCATTTTTTTTGATTCAGCTTCATTTCTTGATCCATCATCAATTT
>CAYYBL010000104.1:0-3731 GCA_964470175.1 uncultured Lachnospiraceae bacterium
ATAAATCTAGATTTGAAGAAGCATACAATCTAAATAGAAATAAAGAAGGAAAATCTGTTGTTTCTTCAATACTATATGGATTAAAGCTATCTGGAAAATCAAATCTTAGTCCTGCAATTATTGCAGCTTGTAAGTCATCATCTGAGTTAGATAGATATATAAATTGCTTAGATGAAAATAAACTAAATACTTTCAAATCATTTAATATAATTTATGAAATAAATCCACTAGAAGAAACATAAAAAAAGGACAATTTACATTGTCCTTCTTTTTTTTTCCTATTATGAATTTGAGACTCCATTTTTATCAACATTGATTTCTAATAATTTATCTTTTAACTCTTTTTCAATATTTACAAGTTCTTTTTCTGCTTCTTGTCTCTTTACTCTACCATTTTCATGTATTTCTATTACTTTATCCAAAGTCTCAATAATATCTTTATTAGTTTTTTGAAGAGTTGATATATCAACGATTGCTTTTTCTGACTCTTCTGCTATTTCTATTGTTCCTTGTTTTAACATTTCACTATTTTTCTTCAACATCTCATTTGTAGTTTCTGTAACAGCTTTTTGTGCTTCAAGAGCTGCTTTTGAATTTGTAAGACCAAGTGCAATAACAATTTGATTTTTCCATAGTGGAATTGTGTTTATTAGAGATCCTTGTATCTTTTCAACTAATTCACTATCATTGTTTTGAATTAATCTAATTTGAGGTGCCATTTGAATTGAAATCATTCTTGTTGTTTTCAAATCGTAAATCTTCTTTTCAAATCTATTAATTAAACTTTGCATATCATTTACTTTTTGCGCATCTATTTGTTCTCCAGATTCTTTTGCTTTTTCTACAAGTTCAGGAAGTTTTACCTCTTTAAGTTCTTTTAATTTCTTTTCACCAGCAATTATGTATAAAGAAATTTCATTAAAATATTCTAAATTTTTCTCATACAATGTATCAAATATTGTAATATCTTTTAGCATTTTAATCTTCTGTGTTTCAAGTTGTTTTTCAATCTTATCTACATTATTTTCAACACCATCATATTTTGCTACCAACTTATTGACTTGTTTTTTAGCATTAAATAAAAATCCTCTTATACCTTTTGGATATATCTTATCTGGAACACTTGCATCAAAACTCTTTACCTCAGCTACTAAATCAGCAAGTAAATCTCCTACTTCACCTGCATTTTTAGTTTTAACATTCTCTAAAATGCTATCTGAAAATTCAGATATTTTACTTTGTGCACTACTTCCAAATTGCAATACTTGTGCAGAATCCTCAATATTTATTTTTTCACAAAATTCATCAATTGCCTTTTTTTCATTATCTTTCAATAAATCGTAATTCAAAGAATTCTCTATTTTGTCTTCTGTTACACTCTCTCCTTGCAAAAGTTCTGTTTCAATTTTATCTGTAACTTCCTTAGTTTCAAGCTTAATCTTTGGCATTTCTTCACCTTTTTTTTCTTCGCTCATTTAATATTTCCTCCTTAAATTATTTATTCCGATGTCTTAAGATAATCTATAAGTCTATTATAAATATTCATCTTAAGTCCTGTAACCGTGCTTGTAATTCTTTGTGGTACACCACCTATACCAAGTTTTGATACATCATAAGTTCCACCTGTTATTCCTGTTCTAAATCCATATTCTTCCCATGCAATCTGTCCAATTTCTTGATTATCAAACACTTTTAAATACTCTTTTCCATTTTCAGTAAATGCTGCAATACAATGTGAATTCCATATAGTAGGCGTTGGATAAAGTATTCTTATATCATCTTTAACTTGTTCAAATCCATCTGGATTTGAATTAGCAAATTCAACAATTGATTTCTCATAATCAACAATCATAGGCTCTCCACCCATTCCTGTTTTTAGATATCTTTCAAATAAATCAGCTGGTGTATTATTCATGTATCCTGATTTTTCATAGAATTCTTTAAGCTTTGGTAAATTCTGCTCAATATTAGCTTCAGAAACCTGGCCTTCGCTCATTATTGAAAGAAGAAGTCCATAATATGTTGCTCCTGGTGATGATGTAACTGGATCTGTAGAAGCAATATTTATTGTTCCATATAACTGGGTAAGTCCTATATCAGACCATTTTTTTCCTTCTAATATATACTGAAGTAATTTATTCATATCTGTAATATAGTATGTGCCATCAGTTTGTGTAACTATCTTTTCATTAATAAGTGCATCTGTTACATCTGCCCAACTATAAATAACTATAGGAGTATTAAGTATTAATCCTCCATCTAAAACTGTATATCTGTCTGCTTCGCCCTTGCTTTTGTCTGGAGGCAATTTATAATAATCATAGTATCTTTGATCCGAACAAAACATCAAATCATATTTTGATCCATCTTCTCTAGTAAGTGGATTAACGATAAGTTTTCCATTGCTCCATGAATCATACACAGGATTTAAATCATACTCATTATGCATTATAT
The DNA here is from genome assembly GCA_964470175.1 of uncultured Lachnospiraceae bacterium. Taxonomy (GTDB): domain Bacteria; phylum Bacillota; class Clostridia; order TANB77; family CAG-508; genus Scatovivens. Next base: position 2,455 of record CAYYBL010000104.1, read on the forward strand.
CAAGAACTCTTTCATTTGAAATAAATCCCTCTTTTCCTCCTCCAGTTGCTATAGTAACCTGAGTATATCCACTTAAATCATCACCTATAGTATTTGTATTTATATCATCTTTTTTTGTATAAAAATTAATGCCTATTATCAACAAAATAAGAACTACAAATACAAGTACTCCTACAACCTTTCTAGCCATATGTTTACACCTTTCTTTTTATTTTATTTTATAATCAGTAAATCCTTCTGAATTTAGCATTGTATCAAAAACTTTTATCTCAGCTTCAGTATCTATAATATTTGACTGAAATAATTTTGATAGTTGTTCTTCAAATGAATCACCAATTTTTTTAATTATATTTTCAGTATTTTTCATCATTTGCTTACTTTCTTCAGAACTTAATTTTTGATTTTCAATCTCATCATAGTTTAGCAAAATCTTAATTGTTACTGGCAAATAATAATCAAAAAAAGTTTCGACTTTTCTATATTTATTATGGTCTTTTTCGACTGCATCTATAATCTTTATAGAGGTATCTCTAATTTTTCCAATATTATTAACAAGCTCATCATTTTCTATCTGTTTTGAAACTATATATAACTTATCTGTCATTTTTCTAGAAGCTTTTATTTTATCCTCTATACTCGCATTTTTATCACTTAAGATACTATCAATTTTTTCCATATCGCTTATTACTTTTTTGTTTGAATCTGAAAGAATAAGAGCTCCTGCACCATACGCAGCAACTGCAATACCTAAAGATGGAAGTAACGGAAGATTTAATGCAGCAAATGGAACTGCAAAAAATGCACTACCAATCACAGCCGAAAATATTGAATTTCTAACTTCTTTTTTCATCTATAAACCTCTTAATCTTCATATTATTAGTTATATCCTCTTACTTCTTTAAAAGCTTGCAATAAATCATCTTTACCATTAAATACCTTTGCATTTGTAAGTTTTGCAATACCTTCAAGTTCCTTCTCACTTGCATCTCCAAAAGTAATTGAAAAAATCGGTATATCATCACCATACATATGGTATACACTTGAAAGATCTGATAAAGATCCATTATTAGATTTTCCATCTGTCATAAGTACAACTGAGCAATTGTAATCCTTAATGCTATTTTTTTCTAATGTATCTAGTGCAAGTATTGCTGGATCATAAATATCAGTACCTCCCTCAGGACTAAAGCGAGATATATAACTAATTAGTCCTTCAGTTTTGCTTCCATCATATGTTGTTTTTGCTTCAAAAGAACTATGATTGAATGGTATTATAG
>CAYYBL010000105.1:0-3620 GCA_964470175.1 uncultured Lachnospiraceae bacterium
CTTGAAAATGATGGACTTCAGGTAAAAATAGAACAAGATGACAAGGGAAAAACTATTATTGAAAAATTTGGTGGTACATACAAGTATAAGTATGCTCATACTATTAATGAATAGGTGGTGAATGATTTTGAATGAAAAGTTAAAAATTGCTTTACCAATTGGATTTGTAGCCTTTATTCTTATTATTTTGATGGCGATACAGTTTAAAACGGTAAGTGAAACAAATATAAATGTTATAGAAACCATGAGAGAGACAGAACTTAGGACTGAACTTGCTACATGGAAAACTAAGTGTGAGGATCTGGATACCAAGCTTGATGATACAGAAAAGAAGATAAGTGAATATAAAGAAAAATTAAGCAATGATCAAACTGCAAGTGAACTATTAAATAGTGAAGTAAAAGAAGCAGAGTCATATCTTGGATACACTGATTTACAAGGCCCTGGTATAATAATTACACTTTCAGATGGCAATGAAGGAAATATCATATACTATTCAGATATAATAAGACTTATAAATGAATTAAATATTGCAGGAGCAGAAGCAATATCTATAAATGATGAAAGAATAGTAAGTACAAGTTCAATTGCCACAGTAAATAACAGAATTTTACTTGTAAATGAAAAAAAGATGTCTGGTCCATATATTATAAAGGCTATAGGAGATAAACAGTACATGGAAAGTTCTCTTACTATAAAAGGTGGTTATATAGAGACAATTAAGGCAGATTATAAAGATATATCATACGAAAAGTCTGATAATATAGTTATACCTGCATACAGTGGAAAAATCAATTATGAATATGCAAATAAATATAAAAAGGAGGATAAGCAAGAATGATATATATAGCAATAGTTTTAGGTTGTGTTGTAGGAGCATTGGTAGGGTATGCAGCTCCAGTTGTTTCATATATGTATTCTATATATTTATCAATAGCTATAGTTGCTGCATTAGACACGGTTTTTGGAGGTATAGCTTCTGTAGCAAAAGGAAATTTTGATTTAAGAATATTTTTATCTGGATTTTTTGGAAATGCGATATTATCAATCGCACTTACATATCTTGGCGAAAGACTTAACGTAGACATTTATTTAGCAGCAATAGTTGTATTTGTTGGAAGAATGTTTATAAATCTTGCAATTATAAGAAGATATTATATAGAAAAATGGGTTAATTTTATTGAGAGAAAAAAGGAAAATAAAAAAGTAGAAGCTAACACTTCAAAATAGTTCTTTCTCACCTCAAACTCACGAAAACAAAACAAAACGATTACATTTTAGTTACGAAAATGTATCATTTTTACTTGACTTTTTGATAAAAATGTAATATCCTATTTTCATGAATTTTGGAAATAAGTAGATAGGTGATAATTAATGGAGGAGTTTAACTTTGGCTGTAGGTGATGTAATTGTTGGAATCGATATAGGAAGCTCTAAAGTTAGTACATTTGTTGGAGAGGTAAATAATTTCAATCAAATTGAGACTATTTGCAATACGAGTAGTAAATGCTCAGCAATAAAAAAAGGGATTATTACAGATGAAGAAGAACTTAGTATGTCAATAAATAGAACAATTTCCGAAGCTGAAGATATAGCCGGTATTCATATAGGCTCAGCATATACTACTATACCAGGAAAGTATATAACAATAGTCCAAAACAGTATCGTGAAAGATACGAAAGATAAACTCTCTGGAATTACATTTAAAGATGTTGCGATGGCTATCATCCAAGTACGAGAAGTACAAGTTCCAGATAATAAGGTTTTAATAGATATAGTACCAGACAAGTTTATATTAGATGATGGCAAAGCAGTAGATGATCCTATTGGCAAGTTTAGTAATAATTTTACACTTACAGCTCAGGTTATTTTGGCAGATAAGGAGTATATAAGAAAGCTTAAATCTGTTTTTAAAAGATGCGAATTGGAAATAGATGGTGTTGTGCCAATTTCACTTGCTGAAAGAAATTTAGTATTAGAATCAAGTGAATTTTCGAATAATATAATGATTTTAGATATTGGAGCAGGAAATACAGAGATAGGTATTTTTAATGGTTCAACATTTGTATACACAAATACAATTTTTCTTGGTGGGGACAATATTACAAATGATATTCAGTATGTCTTAAATATTTCAAGGGAAGAAGCTGATAAGTTAAAAAAACAGTATGGACTTGCTCTTAAATCATTTATTGATAATGATAATAATATTGTCTTAAATACATGTAGAGATGAGAATTCAAGAAATGCAACTATAAAAAGTTCTTTACTTGTTGAAATCATAGAAGCGAGAGTTGAAGAAATTTTCTCACTTGTAAATGATGATATTATATCGCATGGTATTAAAAACAATATAAATACAGTTGTTCTTACAGGAGATGGAATTGTTAATATAAACAAGAGCGACACTGCAGGAAAGATAGCACTTAATATACCAGTAAAAATTGCGAATGGAAGACTTATGAATACAGTGAGTTCATCACAAAGACTTAGTTATGCTCTTGTAAGATATATTGCAGCAAGACCATATGCGAAGACAGTTTCAAGTAATGTATCAGCAAAGGTGGAGAGACATCTAATAAAAAATCTTTTAAGAAGAATTAGAGACTTTTTCTATACATAAAACAAATGATATGAATTATAGAGTTAGTTAAAGGATTAAAGGAGGAAAGAATCATCATGATAATGGACGATAGTGATCAAAATTTCAATTTATCATCCACTGCGACAATAAAAGTAATTGGTGTTGGTGGAGCTGGAAATAATGCCGTAGATAGAATGATAGAAGCAGGGATAAGAAATGTAGACTTTATATCAGTTAATACAGATAAACAAGCACTAGATAGATCAAAGGCAAATTCAAAAATTCAAATTGGAGAAAAACTTACGAGAGGTTTGGGAGCTGGAGCAAATCCTGATATTGGCTCTCAAGCAGCAGAAGAAAGCAAAGCTGAAATTGCAGAAGTTTTAAAGGGAGCTGATATGGTATTCATTACTGCTGGAATGGGTGGTGGTACTGGTACAGGTGCTGCACCTATAGTAGCTTCTACTGCAAGACAGCTTGGAATTCTTACCATTGGAGTTGTTACAAAACCATTTACATTTGAAGGAAAGAAAAGATTGGCACAAGCAGAAAAAGGTGTAAATAGTTTAAAAGGTGAAGTTGATTCATTAGTAGTTATACCAAATGATAAGTTATTACAGGTGATAGATAGAAAAACATCAATGGTTGAAGCGTTTAGAATGGCAGATGATGTACTAAGACAAGGTGTACAAGGAATTTCAGATTTAATTTCAGTTCCTGGACTTATAAATCTTGATTTTGCAGATGTTAAGAAAATAATGATAGATCAAGGAATGGCACATATGGGAATAGGTGTTGCAAGTGGTGAAAATAGAGCAGAAGATGCAGCAAAACAAGCTATTCAAAGTCCATTATTAGAGACAACAATAGAAGGAGCAAGAGGAATAATTATAAGTATCACAGGTGGTAGTGATATGGGACTTCAAGAAGCAAATACCGCAGCAGAGCTTATAGAAAGAAGTGTTGATCCAGAAGCAGAGATTATATTTGGTGCAAATATTGATGATTCTATGGGAGATGAAATACAAATTACTGT
>CAYYBL010000106.1:0-3438 GCA_964470175.1 uncultured Lachnospiraceae bacterium
AACAATTTTGCACAATATAAGCTTGTATGCAAAGCCTGGTCAAAAAATAGCATTTGTGGGAGCTACAGGAGCTGGAAAAACAACCATTACTAATCTTTTAAATCGTTTTTACGATATTGGAGATGGAAAAATAAGATATGATGGTATTAATATAAACAAAATAAAGAAAGGTGATTTAAGACAATCACTTGGAATGGTTTTGCAAGACACAAACTTATTTACAGGAACCATAAAAGATAATATAAGATATGGGAATGATGATGCAACAGATGAAGAAGTTATAAAAGCTGCAAAACTTGCTAATGCACATGATTTTATTAAAAGACTTCCAAATGGATATGATACGTTTATTACTGGAAATGGAGCAAGTCTTTCTCAAGGACAGAGACAGCTTTTGTCTATTGCAAGGTGTGCACTTGTGGATCCGCCAGTAATGATTCTTGATGAAGCAACATCGAGCATAGATACAAGAACTGAAAAAATAGTACAAGATGGAATGGACAAACTCATGGATGGAAGAACAGTTTTTGTTATAGCTCATAGACTTTCAACTGTTAGAAATGCAAAAGCAATTATTGTGTTAGATCATGGAAAAATAATAGAGAGAGGAAACCACGAAGATCTGATAAAACAAAAGGGAATCTATTATCAATTGTATACAGGTGCTTTTGAGCTTGAATAATAAAACAAAAGGACAACGCTGTTGTCCTTTATTTTATTTTATGATACAATAATTATGTAACCTTATAGAAAATCCAAAAAGAGCATGTTGGTACATGAAAGGAGAAACTTATGAATGATGGATTTGAAGTAACTGATATGCGGCTTTATATCAAAGAGCTGATGGAAAAACCATATCTTGTTTCAATACTGGCTTCAGTACTTGAAATAGATAGGCCGGATGCAAAGAAAGCTAATTATGATGAAATTTGGGCGTATATTGATCTTGCCCATGAACCTGATTTTTCCTTTAATTTTGCGTATTTTTTACTTAATGCCAAAAAAAGGGAAATCAAAAAACTTCTGAAAGATACAAAGGCAGAAATAATAGAGAGGTGTTATAAAACAAAGCACATTGAACCAGAAGTTCTGTATGATTTTGCAAGTATTTTCTTAATGGAGGATTTTGAAAACATAAAAATCAAAAGTTCCGAAAATGAAAACATTTGCATACTGTATCTTGCAAGAAGAGTTTCTGATATAATTGCTTTTGGAGAAGATGACACAATTGATGGAAGGATTGTAAGTAAGTTTGATAAAATCATAAGCATGTTTGACATGCTGAGTGTAACTGATGATGAAAGCTGGAAAGACTTTAGGCGTAACATAGATTTATCGCTAAGAGCAAAAAAACAGCACATCAAAGATATGCTTTATTTTGGATAGGTTAAAATGAGACCCCTGTTAGGAATCGTAATTAAAATCCCATACAGGGGTCTCTATATTGATAATACATCATGTGTCACCTTTCATAGGGACAAGAAAAGAAAGATAACACTTCAACGTATAACATATATATTATATCATAAAAAAACAAAAAAGTAAACAAATTATGTAACTTTGTTTTTTATAATTTATATAATTGTTTATTAATTTAATATATGTTATATTATATGGGATAGGAAAAGAGTGAAATGGAAGAGAATTATTTTAATATTATTAAGGAAAAAGCAATTAAAGAACATATACCAATAATTATGGATGATACATTAGCAAAAATAAAGGAAGTATTGAATGATGTTAAACCTTTAAGAATATTAGAAATAGGAACTGCAGTTGGATATTCTGCTATATGTTTTGCACTATATTCTGAAGCTCATATAGATACTATAGAAATAGATCATGAAAGGTTTGTTCAAGCAGTACAAAACATTAAGAAAATGAATCTTGAAGACAGGATAAGTGTTTTTGAGGGAAATGCGGTAGATATCATTCCTTCTTTAAAAGATGGGTATGATATTGTTTTTATTGATGCTGCTAAAAGTAAGTATAATGTTTTTTTGGAAGAAAGTATAGAAAAAATAAGAAATGGTGGAGTGATAATTGCTGATAACATTTTATATAAAGGCTATGTAATGAGTGATTACAATAAGCACAAACAGAGAACAGCTGTAAGACATCTGAGAGAATATATAAAAGATATAACTGAAAGAGAAAATCTAGAATCTGAGATATTCGAAATTGGTGATGGTTTAGCAATTACAAAAGTAAAAAAATGAAAGTAGGAATGAAAAATGTTTTTTTCAAAACCAGATGAATTTGAACCATGTGGGATTAATTCAATAGGTCATTATGTATATATAGTTCTTACGATTGTTTCAATTATAATTGCTTTGAAATGTACTATAAATAAAAGTAAGAATGAAATAAAAAAGATTATCCAAATATGTACGGTTTTTCTTATAATAACTGAAATAATAAAAATTATGTTCAAAATGTATTTGGGATATGGTAAATACCTAAACGAATATATTCCTCTATATTATTGTAGTTTAATAATTTATGCAGGCATTTTAAGCTCTTTTACTAAAGGAAAACTAGAAAGAGTAGGAAATGTTTTTATAGCTACAGGTGGAATTGTTGGAGGTATAGTATTTATTATAATGCCAACTACTTCACTACCTACATATCATTTTTTTCATTACATAAGCATTCATAGTTTTGTATATCATGGCATTATGGTGTATCTTGGTCTTCTTATTAATATGACAAAATATATAACATTAGAATTTAAAGATATAATTTATTATGCATCTTTTATTGGAATAAGCTGTCTAATTGCTTTAATATTAAATAGTATTTATGATAGCAACTTAATGTTTATATCAAAGGATTTTCCGGGTACTCCTATTGAAATTATATATAAACATACTGGGAAATTTTTTACTGTAGTTGCAACAATTATTCAAATATCACTACCTTATATAGTAGTATATGAAATTATTCTATTAAATAATAAATTAAAGTTGAAAAAGAAAGAATGATTATATGTAATTTTCTGCGTGAAATACTAAGGAGGAAATAATGGAGAATAATAATGGTAAGATTGTTATTAGATTAGCTGGTATTATTATAGTTATACTCATTATTATATTATTTATTGATATGATAACAGACATATTTATTAGTAAAAAGATGACAATTTAAATAATTGTCATTTTTTTTTATAAATTTTAAAAAAATCCTTGACAACACAAATTGAAGGTGTTAAAATACAAATCGTTGTAGACAATTTGATGGATGTAATTATTGATTTTATTGAAATAGAAAAAATAGTTAAATTATTTAAAAAAGTTGTTGACAATGCATTTAAAAAATGCTAAAATAAAAATTGCTCACATTCCAAATTGTGAGCGATTGATGTGTCGAAGTACATTGAAAAGTAAACAATAAATATCCTTTAAGAGAAAAACCAAGCGGTAGTTTTAAAACTACCAA
>CAYYBL010000107.1:0-3437 GCA_964470175.1 uncultured Lachnospiraceae bacterium
AAACTTGCCCCATCAAAAGAAGTATTTGGAATGACATGGGGTGATGAAGTATATTCAGTAGATGAGATAATATCTATTGAAGGATATGACTATTTATCTGCATCGGTAGATGTGCTAACAATAGTTGATGATAGTGCAAGTGCTGAAAAATTAAATGTTATAAACTTAATATACAAAGAGAAAGAAAATGTTGGATATACATATAAAGTAAAATATCTTGAAAAAGATGATGACACAGATGATTCAAATAATGAAGTTATAAGTGCATCAAAAATAAAGATGTATCAGAGACTTGGTGCAGTAATTTATGCAAATGATGAAGTGATAGATGTTGAAGGATACGTATTTGACTCTGCTAGTGCAGATAGTATAGTGATTTCTGAAAACAATGATCAAAATATTTTAGTATTGTATTATACAAAGAGAAATGATTTATCTTATACAATTAATTATTTGGAAAAGGGCTTCAATGCTGTAATTAGCACACAGAAAGTACAAGGAAATAAAACATTTAAAGATAGAATATATGCTATAAATGAAGTAATAGAAATAAATGGATTTATATACGATTCAGCAAGTGTTGATAGTATAGAAATTTCTGTTGATAGTACAGCAAATGTTATTAATTTATACTATACAAGAAGGACAGATTTAACCTATGTAGTTAAATACCTTGAAAGAAATACAAACGAAGAAATTATCCCTCCAAAAACTGTACCAGGACAAAGATTTGGAGTGGCAGTCGATGCTTCTAGGGAGACTCATACAAGTATAGCAGGTTATAGACTTACTTCATATAGCCCAACAAGGATTATTATAGGAACAGAAGTCGATGCAGAAGGAAATACTTTGAATGTATTTAATATGTATTATGCAAGAAGAAGCGATTTAACATATGAAGTTAATTACATAGATAAAGATACAAATGAAATTATAAGAGAAAAACGTGTCGTTTCTTATCAATCATATGGAGATGAAATAGAAGCAGCAACATTGGTAGAAGATATTCCTGGATACAATTTTGATAGTGCTTCACCAGAGGTGCTTGTGATTGGTTTAGATGTTGATCAAGAAGGAAATACGTTAAATGTATTCAATTTGTACTATACAAAGAAAAATAATTTAACTTATGTTGTAAATTATCTTGATAAAAATGGAAATACTATAGCAGGTCAGAAAGTTATTCCAAATCAGACATATCTATCAAAGGTAGATGTAACACCTGAAATAGTAGAAATAAATGGATATGTATATGATTCGATTTCTACTGAAGAAATAACTATTATGGATGCAGAAAATGCTGTAGACATTTATTATACAAGAAGAACAGATTTAAGCTATATAGTAAATTATCTTTTAAGTGATAATGACAATGGCGATATATCTGACAATTATGTAATTTCTTCACAAAAAGTAGTACAAAATGTGGAATTTGGTACAGAGATAATCGCTGTAAATGAAGTAGTTGAAATTGTTGGATATGAGTTTGCATCAAGTAATGTCGAAATACTAAGTATAGGTACAGGTGTTGACTTAAATGGAAATACATTAAATGTATTAAACTTGTTCTACACACTTGGTGATAATTTCGGCTATGGATATATATTAAAATATGTTGAAGAGGATGGAGATACAGATTATACAAATAATAGAATTCTTGGAGATGCAAGACCTGTAGGTGGCCAAAGTTTAGGTAGTACTATAACTATGGAAACACTTGCACAAAATGATGCTTTGCTTGAGTTAACTGGTTATGAACCAAAATATATTAGTCCAGAGGAATACACAGTAAGTGAAAATATAGGTTTAATCTATGTATGCTATACGAGAAGTGCTACATTGAGCTATGTAGTAAACTATTTGGAAAAAGGTAGCAATAATGCTTTATCTGCACCAAAAGTAGTTACAGGTAAGAAATACGAAGATGAAGTAGAGGCTACTAGTGAAATAATAGATATTTATGGATATGAATTCGATTCAAGTAATGTAGATACACTTATTATCAGTTTGGATAGTTCAGAAAATGTATTGAATCTATATTATACATTGAGTCAAAATGTAGGCACGGGATACATTATTAGATACTTGGAGAAAGATAATGATAATGATGATTCAAATAATAACGTATTAGCAGCAAATAGAGTTGTAGATAATCAAGCTGTAGGAAATACAATTAATTTAAATATCTTGAGAATGAAAAACTATATTATAGATATTGAAGGATATAACTTTAGGTCGATTAATCCTACAACACTAAGAATAGGAAATAATATAAATCAAAATATAATATCTGCTTATTACTCAAAGAGAACAGATTTAAGTTATATTGTAAATTACATAGATATAGATAATTCATTTGCTATAAAACCTCAAAAAGTTGTAACAAGACAGACTTATTTGGATACTATATATGCATCAAACGAAGTAGTAGATATTGATGGATATAGTTTTGTTTCATCAAATGTAGATGAGCTTACAATTGAAGCAACATTTGATTCAAATGGAAACACAACAAATGTCTTGAACTTATACTATTCTGTTGAAAGTAATGAATCTGGATATATGGTAAGGTATCTTGAGAAAGATAATGATAGCGATGATTCTAACAACAGAGTCTTAAGAGATACAAAAGTATATGAAAACATCGATAATGGCACAATAATTAATGCAGAAAGTGAAGCAGTAGTTATTGATGGCTATAAAGTTGATTCATATAATGTGGACACATTAACTGTAAGCGGAAGTATATCTGCAAATCAAATTATTATATATTATACAGAAATTACTCCTGAGGATACATTTAGTTATACAGTAAACTATTATGTAAAAGATACAGAAAATGCTATAAAAACTGCAAAACATGTAGATAATCTAAGTCTTGGAACACAAATATATGCAGCAAGTGAAGTGGTTGATATTTCAGGATATGTATATGATTCAGCAAGCGCTGATATGATAACGATAACTAGCGTAAATAGTTTGAATGTTATAAATCTATACTATACATTGGAAATAGATGAAACAAATTGTGGATACATAGTTAGATACCTTGAAAAAGATACTAATAATGAATTAATGCCAAACAAAGAAGTTAGAGGAAAAGATTTAGGTGATGTAATAAATGCATCAGATGAAGATGTTTTAATTAGTGGATATAGAATATATAGTAGACAGCCAGAGACATTAGAACTTGATGCAACAATAGCTGATAATATAATAACAATTTATTATGAAGAAGATAATTCACAGGAGGAAACATATAGTTATACAGTAAATTACCTTGAAAAAGGTTCAAACAATAAGATTGCTCCATCAAAGCATGTAAATGGACTTGTGGTAAACACGTCAATTGTTTCATCAAGAGAAGTAATTATAATTGATGGATATCAATATGACTCATCAAATATTGAAACACTTGTAATTTCAAATTCAAATGA
>CAYYBL010000108.1:0-3373 GCA_964470175.1 uncultured Lachnospiraceae bacterium
TTCTAGTATTTCCTTTTTATTCACTTTTTTTTCATCATCTTTTTTAATGTATAAATCATTCATTACACGTCTTACCCAAACATCTATAGGAAATACATCCCATCTTTTTAATGAAAATAGTAGTATACAATCAGCAACCTTTGGTCCAACACCATCCAAAGAAAGAAGTATATTTCTCATGTCTTCGGTAGAATCAAGTTTCTTTATACTTTCAAGATTTACGTTGTTTTCTATTATCATTTTTGTAGTATTGTAAACTCTTACATCTCTAAATCCCAGTCCCATATTTCTTAAGTCTTCTATGCTTGCTTTTGAAAGAGCTACCTCATCTGGAAAAGTATAATAATCTCTTCCCTCAAATACTATTTTTTTACCATATGTTCTACTTAAATTTTCAATGATTTTTTTAATTCTTGGAATATTGTTATTTGCAGATATTATGAAAGATATAATACATTCCCACAAATCTTGATTTAGTATTCTTATACCAGAGCCGTATTCTATACTTTCTTTCATGTAGGTATCAATTTTTTTTAGTTTTTCTTTATAGATTTCATAATCTGTATCTAAATCAAAATAAGTTCTTATGACTTTTTTAAAGTCATAGCCATCTAACAGTTTTCCTGTAAATGTAATATTATCATCCTGCTCTTCTACCTTGACTACTCCTTCTTTTATAACTCCTATATATGATCCATCTTCCATCTTATTCCATCTAAAGCATTGTCCACACTCAAAAATATCTTCTAATTCAAATGAATCACTTTTTTTTATTGTATATGTTTCCATTCTATTTCCTATTTTATTTTCTTTTTATTTAAACTTTCTTCTTCATCTATAAAATCTTGATAATTCTTTGTTATTTCTATCTTAAACTCATCTTCTGGAAACTCAAAATCTTGGTCAACTTTAACACTTAAATCATAAAGTTCTTTTAACCTATTTATATTTTCTCTCTTATATCCTATAATATTATTCGCTGTCTGAGGATTTACATGTATTGTTATTTCTTTTACTTTGGTACCTAAATTTTTTATTTCACTTACCATCTTGTCATAATATATTTCTGATTCTACAAGCTGTCTAAAAGAATCATGATATGGTCCAGCAACCACTTCACTCTTTTCACTACTAGGATCTGATATACTATCTGTATTTTGAAGGCCTATTCTAATTACTTTTATATGGTGCTTTTCAAATAGTAGTGTAAGTTCTTTACATCTTTCAACTGCTTGATTTACAGTAAGTGGTTCATATTCGCCATCTTTATATTGTTCCTCAAGTTCTGTGCCTCTTATAACTAGTACTGGATAGATCCTAACAATTTTTGGCTTTAGTTTTATCAAATCATTTGCTGTATTTATGTCATCTAATTCATTACTTTCTGGCAAACCTACCATCATTTGATGACCCAAAGTAAATCTATATCTTCTTATAAGCTTTGATGCATTTACCACATCTTGATAAGTATGTCCTCTTTTGCATTTCTTCAATATGTAGTCATTTGTTGATTGTACGCCAAGTTCAATAGTTTTTACTTTGTATTTCTTAAGTCTTTTTAGCGTTTTTTTATCAATATAATCGGGTCTTGTAGAAAGTCTTATGCTATCTACCTTACCATTTTTTACATAATCGTATGCTACTTCAAGTAAACTATTTTGTTCTTTTTCATCTATACCTGTGAAGCTTCCTCCAAAAAAAGCAATTTCTTTGTAACTGTCTCTATCCTTCAATATACTTAAGTAATACTCTATAGTTTCCTTTGCATCAAATGCTGTAACATGCTTTTGCTCACCACTTATTTTTGTTTGATTGCAAAAGGTGCAATCATTTGGGCATCCAAGGTGTGGCACAAAGATTGGTATAATATACTGCCTTTTAGGCTTTTTTTCTCTTTTTAAAAACTCAAACATAATTATCCTCTATTTTGCTTTATAGATTTCAAGTGCATATTTTGCAGCATCCATTTCTGCATTTTTCTTGCTCTTTCCTGTCCCTTCAGCTATCTTTTTTCCCTCAACCAAAACCTCTGCTGTGAAACTCTTATCATGATCTGGGCCTTCTTCTTTAACTATTTTGTACTGAATCAATATATCTCCATTTACTTGTAATAATTCCTGAAGAGCAGTTTTGTAGTCTTTTTCCCCAACATGCTTACTAGAATATTCTATTGGAGCTTTAATATTTTCAATTACAAATTTTCTTACCATCTGAATATCCATAGAGTCTAGATATATGGCTGCAATAAGAGCCTCCACGCAATCTGCAAGAATGGCTTTTTTTGAATCATTTGAACTTTTTTCACTTTTTCCTAGAAGCAAAAAATCACTAAAATTATGCTTTAAAGCAATATCATATAAACTATCTTCGCAAACTGCATAAGCTCTAACTTTAGTCATTTCTCCTTCAGATAAATAATTATAATTTAAGAATAAATATTCACTAGATATAAACTCTAAAATACTATCTCCAAGATATTCTAGCCTCTCATAGCTTTTAACATTTTTTTCATATGCATATGATGTATGAGTAAGTGCGGTCCTGAGTAAATTTTTATCTTTAAATTCATAATCTATGTCCTTTTCAAGAATTTTTAAATCTTTCAAATATACACCCTCCTTAACTCTTTTATTTTATCATTTTTTTCTTTATATATCAAGAAAATATATAATGTCAGTAAAAAGCTTTAAAAAAAGCAATCAAGTAATTCTTGATTGCCCCATCTAATATTTTTATTAGTTTATTTTATCTTTTATATAATCAACGACATCTTGTACTATGACAACTTTTTCAGCATCACTATCTGGTATTTCAAGCTCAAATTCTTGCTCAAGTGCCATAACAAGCTCAACTATATCTAATGAATCAGCTCCCAAATCATCTATAAAAGATGCTTCCATTGTAACTGATGCTTCAGCAACACCTAATTGCTCCACAATAATATTCTTAACTTTTTCAAAAACTTCATCTGTCTCCATTTATATCTATATCCTCCTTAAACATCTTTCCTAAATTTCATAATGTAGTTTTATTATATGTTTATTAAAATGTCAATACTTTTATTATTTATTTTCAAACTCTTCTCTCATTTTCTCTACTGCGCCACTATTTACAAACCTTTCAGTCTGCTTTATAGTGTAGTAAAATAAATATTCATCACTACTTCCATGTGCTTTAACTACAGGTTTTTTTACTCCCAAAAACAATGCTCCACCGTATTCTTTATAATCCATAGTTTTGGCAAATCTTTTTATAGATGGAAGTGATGGAATGGCTCCAATCTTAGTAAGAAGATTTTTCTTTAGACTTTCAGTAAGATTTCTTTTTACAAGTTTTCCTAAGCCTTCCGTTGTCTTAAGAAAAACATTTCCTG
>CAYYBL010000109.1:0-3183 GCA_964470175.1 uncultured Lachnospiraceae bacterium
TACCTCCATAAAGGAAACTTGTCCACGCACCTATTTTAACTTCTACACTTCCCTTGGAAATATCAAAAATTTCAATTTCTTTTACACCATCCAAAACTCTACCATTATTAACATTTATCAATCCATTTGAATAGCTTTTCATTAGTGCCTTCTTTAATGGTTCTAATTTTGTTAAATCTATTCTTGTTTCACCATCATTTAGCTTATAATCCATTATTATTTCATCAGCACTAAAGCTTACATACTTTGCTTGTTCCATGAATTTTGTATAATCTTCATACTTTACTTTATCTGTATATAAACACATATACTCGCTTTGTACATTTTTACTAATTTTATAAATATCTTTAAATCTTGGATTTTTAGTAATATTAAAACAATAAGCTCCTTTTAGGTTTGAAAAATCAAAATTATTATCTATATCACAATCACTTAAATTCAAATCAGAAATATTATTATTAGATAGTGTTCCACTCATACCTTTATTCCCAGCAAGTGACAAAATATACATGTTTTTAAAATCAGAAAAGACTGATATATCCTTTATCCCATTTCTTTCAAGACTTAACTCAACGGAATCTTTTAATTTAATAATTTCCGTTTCATCATTTAAATCACAATCATTTAAAAAAATGGTACTAACTTTTTTTAATCCTTGAAGTCCTTTTATTCCTTTGTTTCCAGATAAATTTATATAATAAACATTATCATTTGAGAATGATGAAACATCCTTAATATTATTATCTTTTAATGAAGCTAAATAAAGATTTTTAACATTATTCAAAAAAGAGATATCTTCTATACCACATTTATCTGCACACAGATTCAAACCCCAGTAATAATCATATTCATCAGAAGAATTATCAAAAGCGATTTTTTCAAGAGCAGTCCATGAATTGATTTTATTTTCAGATACATTCAAAAACGATAATGACTTATATCTTTCTATTCCATCTAAATCAATTATATTATTATTTATAAGTGTAATCTCTGTTATACCTTTTCCTACATATGGAACTTTTTCTAAGGCACAATTATTCATAGTAATTAAAAACAAATCATCAGATAAGTTTTCCATTCCTGTTATACCCGGATTGTTTGATGCATTAAGTTCTCTTAAGTATTTTTTACCCTTTAAATTACTCAAGTCCTTTATACCACATCCTGTAATATCTAAAGAGTATATATTATCTAATTTTTCATATCCTACAACCCCAGGATTATTTGCCAAATCTAAAGTATAATAATTTTTGACCAAATATTTATCATCTGAAATATTTATTTCATAAGGAATCTTACTTAATTCGCTTACATCCTTAATTTTATTGTCAGCTAAACTAATACTACATACATTTGTTGATTTTAAGCCTACTAGACAAGATACATCTTCTATTTTATTATTTGATAAATCAATATAAGATAGACTTGTTATTTTTGTAAGAGGTGAAATATCTTTAATATTATTGCCAGACAAGTATACAGAATATACATTGCTAAATATTTCTATTCCTTCTATACTTGAGATATTTAAATCCGTTAAATCTAATGAATAAAACTTAGAAGCAACATTTTTAGTAATGTAGTCTTCACCCTTGTAATTTATAAGCATATGGCCATAATTATCTTTTATATACTTTCTAAAGTTTAAATCCTTTATTGAGCTTAGCTTATATGCACTTTCCATAGATGTTGATACAATTCCAGATAAATCATTCTCTACATACTTATCTTCATATGATATGTAAAAATACCCTTGTTTTCCAAAACTTTCACCCCATGAATTAAGCACAATATATGCACCATTATTTTGAGGTCTCATATTTGCATTGAAATTTTCCTTAGAGTAGTTGTCATCCCACCCAACAATCGTTACAGCATGAATTTCTCTACCAGATGGCAAATCTTCAAATTCACCTAAGAAACATTCTGCTGCATTTGCACTATTGTAATACTTTGTTCCTGTATCCGGTGTAGCAATTACACAGTACAAACCACCATTTTTCATAATATGTTTTTTAATTAATTTTCTATTCTCATTTATTTCCTCTTCCGTATATTGACAATTATCACTTTTATATATGCTTGGAAAATCTATTGTTTCTGTTACTTCAGTAGCCTTTTCAATGTCTGTAAATTTACTATATTGCTCCTCGCTATATTCTATAGGATTATGGTAATAACCATACTCATATTTTACTGATTCATAATATGGTGCTTTTTCTTCAAGAACAACCCCATCGTCTATTAAGTAATCCTTAAACATGTCAAAGTTTCCACCAGTATGCACTTCTCTAGTTCCAAACATTAAATTTGATTCTATATAATCTAAATGAATCTCTGATAAATCCATATTTTTATTATTAAGCGCTAAATAAGTCTCTAATGATTTAATTGAAGCAAAATCCCAACATAATCCATATGACATTTGATTCTCAACCTGCACGTCTATTACTTCCTTTAGATCAAACCTTTCTGGAATCTCTTTTTTTTCTTTCTTATCCTCTTCTTTTTCAATTACTTTTTTGATTTCTTCAATCTTTTCAATTGGTACTTCTTGTTTTCTAGGAATTACTTCATTAGAATTTTCTTCTTTATCTGCTTCTTTCTGTTCTTCTCTTTTTAAGTATTCTTTATATAGCTCAGAATAATTTTCTTCTTTAATTTCACTTATATCTTTTTTCTTATCCTCAGCATCGGTAACGCCAATAATTTCTTTTTGAACTTCAGTCATTTCACTTTCTGCTCTTTTATTCGCACTATATACGCGCTTAGATACTTGCTGCTCTTTTGACTTTTTATCAGCCTTTGCATTAAGAATAATACCTGTTATAATTCCTAAAACAATAGCAGCTACAACAAGTATAATTATAATTTTCTTTTTGTTATTTGGATTTTTATTAGTAAAATCTTTATTACTAATTTCATCTCCGTATCTACTTTCTTCGTCCATAAAAACTCCTCTATAAAAAAACCCTTATTAATATATTGTTACTGATGTTCCTGGAGTAACTGTCGTAAGAACCTTTATCATATTTTCCTCAGAAATTGCTACGCAGCCTCCAGTTGCAGTATTTTCATCCTTCCAGCAATGAAGAAATATTGCATTTCCAGCATATGGGGCACATGCTTTATTGTATCCCATATCAAGTAAATAACTATATCTTATAGGGTAATCCATTAGGT
>CAYYBL010000110.1:0-3176 GCA_964470175.1 uncultured Lachnospiraceae bacterium
CCACATATGGCAACGACTAGATATTTGAAATGTCCAAATTGCAATAAAAGAACTTGGTCTAAAAAAGTTATGTCTAAATAATGAAAGGAAAGAAGCATGATAACAGATAGTTTTGATAATAAATCTGAAGCAATAATAAATCCACCATTCAATGAGGATGCATACAAAGTAGATGCATGTATATTAACTTTTTCAAATATAATTGAAGAGTTTGTATTAGACAATTATAAATGTGAAAAAATTGGGGAAATAAAGACTGCTACAGGAACAAGAAATGTGTATAAAATAGATTATAAAGGAAAAAAGATAGGGTTTTTTAAGACATATGTTGGAGCCCCAGCTTGTGTTGGGTCAATAGAAACCAGTTCTTCTCAGATAAAAACTAATAAAATAATTGCTTTTGGTGGTGCAGGATGTCTAGACAAAGAAATAGCTCATGGGAAAGTTATGGTACCAACAGAGGCATATAGAGATGAGGGAATGTCCTATCATTATATGGAAGCTAGTGACTATATAGAAATAAAAAATCATACTGTAGTTTCTGAATTTATGGAAAAAAATGGAATTCCATACATAGAAGGAAAGACATGGACGACAGATGCATTTTATAGGGAAACACAAAATAATTTCCAAAAAAGAAAGCAAGATGGATGTATATCTGTTGAGATGGAAAGCGCAGCAATTCAAGCTATGTGTAATTTTAGAAATTTGGAATTTTATACATTTTTCACGAGTGGAGATTTACTAGATAGTCCGAAATGGGATAAAAGACGAGTAGAAGGAGAATATGAAGGAACTCAACATGATGTTACACATTTTGATATTGCAATAGAACTTGCATACTATGTTTGTCAGGAGAAAAAATAGAAATGAAATATATAGATAAATTAAACGATTTAATAAGAAGCTATTTTGAAATATTATCACCAGTTTTTCCAGAATGGTTAAATGAATATATTGATACAGATAGAATGCTTAAGCAACAATATGTCAGTGTCACATGTGGAAAGATATATTCAAAACAATTTGACTTTGATGAATACAGTTC
The DNA here is from genome assembly GCA_964470175.1 of uncultured Lachnospiraceae bacterium. Classification (GTDB taxonomy): domain Bacteria; phylum Bacillota; class Clostridia; order TANB77; family CAG-508; genus Scatovivens. The sequence continues at coordinate 1,049 of CAYYBL010000110.1, forward strand.
GCTAGATCATTCAATAGCGGTTGCTTTAATAGTATGGAATTTTACACATGACAAAAAGCAAACGCTATCAGGACTTTTTCATGATATAGCTACACCTGCATTTAAACATTGTGTTGATTTTTTAAATGGAGATTATATGAATCAAGAGTCAACGGAGGAATTGACTACTATTTTCATTGAAAACTCAGAAGATATAATGAAATTGCTTAAAAGAGATAATATAAAAATAGAAGATGTTTGTGACTATCATATTTATCCAGTAGCAGATAATGATACACCGATGCTTTCTGCGGATAGATTAGAGTACTCATTATCTAATGATTTAATAGTTTTTAAAACAAATACACTAGATGGGATTCGAGAAATATACAATGATATAGAAGTTCAAACAAATGAAAATGGAATTATTGAATTAGGTTTTAAAACAAAAAAAATAGCAAGGCAATTTGTAAAGAATACTTCCAGATTGTCAATATGTTATCGAGATGATGCGACTAGGTTCTTTATGCAAGCAATTGCTGATATATTGAAAAAAGTGAGTGAAGAAGGTTTAATAAACAAAAAAGATTTATACGAATTAAAAGAAAGTGAAGTAATTGAAATAATAAAAAAATCAAAATATGGAAAAGTGTATAAAAACTTGGTTGATGCAACAAAAGTAAATGTTTCAGATGATGAGCCAAGTGGTCTATACTATGTAAAACATGGTGCAAAAGTAAGATATATAGACCCATTATTTAATGGAAAAAGAATGTCAAAAGAATGCAAAATAGCTCAAAAAATGATAGAAAAAAATTTAGCATATAATATGGATAAGTATGTGTATTTAGACAGTAGTTTAGATATGTTAAAGGACGGAGAATGGTGAAAAATAAGAATATTATCTTTATGGTGATAGTAGTTGTTGGAATAGTTTCTGAAAGTGATCAAACTATCTAAAGGAGATAAAGTCATTGAACATGATGCTTAAATGAAGCAAGGAAATAGTGGTGGGGCTGCACTAACTAAAAACATGAAAATAGCAGGAATAAATGTTGCAAGTTCATATACTTTGTTTAGACATTATAGAATTGGATATATGATTCCATATGATGTTGTAGAAGATAATATTGAAACTTGGAGAAATAAATAGAGGTGTTTTTATGAAATATATAAAACTTGTAGATGGTTTAAAATCTAATGCAAGTGGATTTGAATATAAGATTGGTGAAGTTAACGTAGCTGATACATGGAATCCTACAACTTTTGATCCTGCATTAATGGGAGGTTTTAATTTTTCTGTAGAAAATAAAATACTAAGGTGGGTACATAGAGGTGATACTGTTTATGATGTTGAAATTCCTGAAGATGCAGAAGTAATTGATTGTCCAAGCCCAAATTGTCCACATGGGGTATTTAGAGCAAATAAAATAATATTATCTAATCCTCGTAAAGTAACTGAAGGGATGGTAATGGAGTTTTATAAAAAATCTGAGTTGCCTCAAAAAACCTATTATCAATGCATAGTAGTTATGTTATTTAAAAAATACGTAAATGTAGCAAAACAAATAATTAAAGATAAAGTAAACAAAGATAATATAGATGATTGTATAAATGAATTTGAAAGATTTATCACAGATAAACATGATGGATTAGAACACAAATTTAGTTATGAAGATTTGTGGCAAGAAGCCAAAGAGATATATGATTTTCTTTTAAATATACAAAAGGAAAATAAAAAAGGATAGAATAAGTATGGAAGATAACCAGAAACAAATGAGAAAAATAAGAGCGGAAATACTTGAAAGATTAATTGGAGTTTCAAGTGTTAATACTTTGTTGCTAAATGGAAGATCAGGGTTAGTTAAAAAGAATAGTAGATTAAATGGACTTATAAATATTATTAATACAATTTATGAAACTGAAGATATAGATAAGTTAACGCATATTTTAGAAGAAATAGGTGACTTAGAAAAAGAAGGAAAATTAGATGAAATAAGAGGGATAGATATTGAAGAAGAAGTAAGACAAGAATATACAGATGAATATAATTATACATCCACAAGATATGATAAATTATCAGATGAAGAACTATCAAAAATAGATGGAATAGAATGTTTTTATCACAATGGAAATAGAGTCATAGTAT
>CAYYBL010000111.1:0-3147 GCA_964470175.1 uncultured Lachnospiraceae bacterium
TTGAAATAATATTCAGAGAACAAGGCTGGGGTAAAGAAGGAATAGCTTGGTATACTGGAGAAACAGGAACACCAGTATTTAGATTATATAATCCAAAACTTGGAAATCACTTATACACATCAGATAGACATGAAATAAGTGTAATAACAAAAACCCAAGGATGGGTATTAGATTTTGATGGTGCACCAGTAATGTATGCAAATGGAGATATCCCAGTTTATAGATTATTTAATCCAGGTCTTCAAGGGCAACATCATTTAACTACTGATAGAAATGAGTATAGAGTTATACCAAAGTGGGGTTGGAAACAAGAGGGAATTGCAATGAAAGTATTAGAGACTGGTGTTCCACAGACTACTACTTACTATAAAAAATAATATAATAATCAAATTGTGATAAAAAATATATAGTTGAATAGCTCATAAATGATTAGCCATTTATGAGCTATTTCTGTTTTAAAAATATAATCCTAGCTTTTAATTATAATTTAAATATGATATATTAAAACTGATGAAAGGTGGAGTTCTTTTATGACTATTGGAAATATAATTAATAAATTTTCAAACAAGTTTACTGATACTATTTTCTACAAAAAAGATAGTGAATTAGAATATCAAATTGATGCTCTAAAAAAAGTAAAAGAAAAGTATCCCCATAATTATGCTATTTCAAAGAAACTGACATTAGCTGAATTAGGACTAAAAGGTGAAAAAGAAATTGAGTTTGAATTAAAAAATGCTAATATAGGAATATTAGACGTTTATTTTTTGTTTTGCCATTAAGAAAAAGAAAAAAACAATTTTTTTCAAAAAAACTATTTCATATTTGCTTAATATATGATAAAATTATGTAAACTATTTTCAAAGGAGGTATATGTATATGGGGAAAGGATTAATTGGAAATTCTTTAAGCTATACGATGAAGCAAATATTAAGCGGAAAAGTATCTACTGATGATATAGAAAAAATATACGCAGGAAGTTGCATGGATGAAAGTTCAATACCTGATGTAATAAAGCAATATCATTTCGATTGGGAAATGACGGCAATGAATAAAGCAGAAGAAGAAATATGCCAAAAATATGGAGTTAAAAAGATTTGGGAAATAAAAGATAAAGAAAAATTACTTCAAGCAGAAAGAGAAATTGCTGATAGAACTAAAGAATTAACACCAGAAGTTACTGCCGAGGCAGAAGCACTATTACATGAATTATGGAATTCAAAAAAAATTATTCAAACAAGATATAGAGTACCAGAAGGAAAGACAATAAAAGTAAAAAGATTTCCAGATCATGAAGTTCGCTATAATGGTGAAATAGTCTCAGATGAAATGGAAGTTAAAGGACAAGAAGAGGGAAGAGATGTTGAAGTAATTAATTTAAATGGTGAATATTATTTTCACCATGATCCTAATATTGCTTATTTAGGAGCAGGAAATTCTAGATTGTTTAATAATGAACAAGAATTAATTGTAAATCAAATATATTATGGATTATCTTGGCAAGACGAACAAAGACTAAATGACAGAATATTTGCTTTACAAAAAATGTTTCCACAATACAAAGATGCAATTGAAAAGGTAGCTAGGAGCTTAAATTTTGACTCTATAAGAGAGTTACAAGAAGAAGGCTTTTTAAAAATGTTTCAGGAGGAAATAGAAAAAAGAGGAGATCATACTGCAGAAGAGATAGGCGAAGGAGTAGGAGAAGTAGCTCAAATAGATGTGAGAGACGCATTAAAAACTGTAACTGATACCAAAGAGACAAAGAAAGATGATCCAGTAATAGAATAGTTTTTGGAGGATAAAAAATGGTAAGTATTGAATATAGTGAAGCATTTGCTGAAACACTAGATATACTGAATCATACAAGAAAAGAAGATGTTGATAAAATTTCACCAAAATTTATGGAATATCTAAAAGCAAACGCATCTAAGACTTATAAACCACAATTAGATCATACAAAAAAAATAAAAGATATGCAATTAAGACGCAAGACAAAAGCAATTTTAGCAATTATTTATAAAATGTTCTGGTGCGATAGTGAAAGAAAAGAACAGTTTAATAAAGTCCTTATAGAAAATGAAATAAAACGTGAAAAAGAATTAAAAGAAAAATATAATATTGATAATATTTTTAAAAACAAAAAGAAATAAATCAAAAAATAACTAAAGAGTATACTCTCTAGTTATTTTTTATTCTTAGTATTAATGAATAAAGTATAGTAATTATATTGATTCAAAAAGAAATAACTATTATAATTTAAATGAAAATGATAGGAGAAGGAAATGATTGATTTACATGTACACACAACCAATTCTGATGGATATTTCACAGTTGAAGAAATATTAGATATGGCACAAGCAAAAAGTATTAATACAATTTCATTTTGTGACCATGATGTTTTGGGTGCATATGACGAATTAAAAAATATTGATATAAAAAAACACTATTCTGGTAGAATTATAACTGGAATAGAATTTAGTTTTGTTTTTGAAAAAAATGTTTTTCATATGCTAGGCTACAATTTTGATGTAGAAAAGTTAAAAAATAGTAAATATATAGATAGAAGGACTGAAGATGATTTAATCAAAGAAGAAGAAAGAAATCTTGATTTTTTTAAGAGTGTTTGTAATAAAATGGGAATAAAGTTAAGTTCCGATTTAAAAATTACAAAATCAAGTGAACCTGCAAATGATATTATTAAAAGAGATATGCTAAAACATAGGGAAAATGATAGTATCTTGGATGATTTACTTGGAAAAGACAGAAAAAAGAGTTTTTGGCATGGACATGTTTCAAATCCTAATAGTCCATTTTATATTGATTTTACAAAAGGGCTACCTACAGCTGTAGAAGCTGCAAATGAAATACATAAAGCAGGTGGAATAGTAGTATTACCACATGTATTTGAATATAAATCAATCGATAATATGTATTTTTTAAACGAAATTTACAAATTAAACATTTTAGACGGAATTGAATGCATCCACTCAAAACACAATAAAGAACAATCTGAAATTTTAATAAACTTTTGCAAAGAACATAATTTGCTTATGAGCGGTGGAAGTGATTTTCATACTGATAAAATACAAACATTAGGACATACTGAATTAGGAGAAATACAAGATGAGTTTTGCTTAAAAAGGA
>CAYYBL010000112.1:0-3135 GCA_964470175.1 uncultured Lachnospiraceae bacterium
ACTTTTTATCCAAATCATATTTTGTCATTTTTATCGCTATAGGCTTATTATCTGGGCTTGAGAAAGGATTTTTGAATTTAAGAAGCTTCGACATCATCTTCTTTACTTCATTTTCGTCAATATCAACCTTATCATTTTCAGAAATTTGAGTAGCTATTACATTTATAAATCTCTTTTCTTTTTCCTCTGTATCTATTATAGAGACTGTATCTAAACAATCTAATACATCTAAAAATAAGTTTTTAGTATTAAGATTTTCACATATTTCAGGTACAGCTACAAGCTTTATTGTATTTTCTCCAAACTCTTCAAAAACAAACCCCGCACCCGAAAACATCTCTTCATTTTCTTTAGCAAGCTGAAATTCTTCCTTTGACACTTCTATGACATCAGGCAATAATAATGTTTGGCTATCCTCTTTTAATTTATAGAACTTATCTTTTAGATTTTCGTATATTATCCTTTTTCTCAAAGCATTTCCATCTACTACATACATTTCATCTTTAAGTTCTATTACAATATATGATCCAAATGCCTCTCCTACATATCTATAAGGCATTTCAATCTCACCATCATTTTCTTCTTCGTTTTTTTCAAATATATTCTCGTTTTCTGTAGCATATAAAAAGTCATTTGATGCATCTATCTTTTCTTTTTCTATCTCTTTTTCTTTTCTTACAGAAAATGGCTCTACTCCAAATGTTTTCTTATACATTTCTTCAAACTCAGGAGTCTTTTCAGAATTTTCTTCTTCTGCAAGTTTCTCACGAATTATTTTTGTATCTATAATTTGAGTACTTTGACTATCTATTTTTGAACTCAAAAGACTCTCAGCAAATGAAGTAAATTCTTCTTCTGATTTTTTTATACTATCTATTATTTCTTCACTTTGCTTTTCTTCTGGTTTAATAACTTCTTCATCATTTTCTTCTTCTGCAGCTACACTATTTTCTTTGTTATCTTTCCTATCTACTATTCTTGTTTCTTCTGATACTTTTATTTTTTCAGTATCCAAAACCATAGTTTCTTTGCCTAAATTATCTTCTTCTTTTTTTATGATGTCTTTTATATTTTCAATATTTGAAGTAGCTTCTGTTTCACCATTAGCATTTGAAATATCGATAACTTGTGTTTCATCAATATCTTCTTCATTCAAATAATTTTCATTTTTTATTTTAGGTAAAACTTGTGTACTTTCAATATTGTTAGCTTCTTTAATATCAGTATCTTCTACAGAATTGTCTTCTATTTCCTTAAGACTATCATCCGGTTCATCAATTGTAATTTTTATATCTTCTGTCTCCAAATCTGAAATCTTTTTATTTTGCAATATCTCTCTTATACCATTTTTTGAATTATGATAATCCCTTATAAATTTTGCTATTTTTTCTTGATTAGACATTTCTGTATAGTTTTTCTCTTCAGCCGTATCTTCAACATCTGCTTTCTCTTCTTTGTTTTCTGCATCATCCTTTGATTCTTCTTTATTCTCTAAAGCATCTATCTTTACATCATCTTTTGATTCTTCTTTTTCCTCTGCCTTATCTATTTCTTCATTTTTATCATCAATTGTTTTCTTTGCTTCATTTTGTCTTTCTTTATAAATTTGTGCCAAAGGATTATTTGAAATATCCAATTCTTCTTTTTCTTCTTTGTCCTTTGAAAATAAACTTCCGATATTTTTAGTCTTTTTCTCAGGCTTATTTTCCTTTGTACCTTCTAAAGCCATCTTTATAGCGTTATATACTGATTTAAACACACTTCCCTCTTCTTGGAATCTTACTTCTAATTTTGCAGGATGAACATTCACATCCACAAGTTCTGGATTCATTTCTAATTCCAATACAAGAAATGCATATCTACCTGATGGCAATAAACCTTTATATGCCAAATCAACTGCAGCAGTAATGTTTTTATCCTTTATATACCTTCCATTCAAATACACAAATTGATTAGCTCTATTTCCTCTATTATTTGTAGGACTTCCTGCTACTCCAGTAATATGAATGTTTTCAAATTCGTAATCTACTGGCAATATGTCTTCTGCAATGTCTTTTCCAAATATGCTATATATTACGTCTTTGATTTCTCCATTTCCTATAGTACTAATTACTGTTTTTCCATTATTTATTAATTTTATAGACACATCTTTATTCACTAGTGCAAGTCTTGTTACGACATCTTCAACATATCCAGCTTCTGTATAATCTTTCCTTAAAAACTTATATCTAACTGGTGTATTAAAAAATAGATTTTCTACTGTGATAGTAGTTCCATTACTTCTTGCTGCTTCTGTAAATTCTAATTTTTTTCCAGCTTCAATTATAATCTTATGAGCTACAGCATCTTCTTTTCTCTTAGATATCATTTCAACTTTTGACACTGCTGCAACACTTGCAAGAGCTTCACCTCTAAATCCCATTGTCATTACTTTTGGCAAATCTTTTGCAGATCTTATCTTACTAGTTGCATGTCTCTCAAATGCAATTTCCATATCATCAGATGCAATTCCAATGCCATCATCTGATACTTTAATATATGAAATTCCACCATTCTTTATTTCAACAGTAATATTTTTAGCTCCAGCATCAATAGAATTTTCTACCATTTCTTTTACAACCGCTGAAGGTCTTTCTATAACCTCTCCTGCAGCAATTTTATTTACAGTCATATCATCTAAAAGAACAATATTTCCCATAATTTCAATCCTTTCTTGCACAAAACTCGCTACTTTATTTTAAGGAATTATATCATTAATATTATTTTTTTTATACATTTTTTTTAAAAATGTTAATTTTATATAAAATAAAAAAGAATGCTCTTTAAGCAGTATAGAGCATTCTTTTAAATATATTTTTATTGTTTTATTAATACATTCCACCCATATCAGAAGGCATTGCCGTTTTTGGTTCATCTTTATCTTTTTTATCTGTAACAATACTTTCAGTTGTAAGAATCATTGATGCTACACTTTCAGCATTTTGAAGAGCTGAACGAGTAACTTTTGTAGGATCTACAATTCCTTCTTTTTTCATATCTACGTATTTTTCACTATTAGCATCAAATCCAATTCCTTCTTTTGAAGCTTTTACTTTATCTAAAATAACAGCTCCTTCAAGTCCTGCATTAGTTGCA
>CAYYBL010000113.1:0-3090 GCA_964470175.1 uncultured Lachnospiraceae bacterium
CATCGTACGCTCTCGCGGCCAGATTTACAGTCTGGTGCCATTAACCACTCGACCATCTACCCATATCTTTAGCACTTCCTTATTATAAAGTATTTACTTAATGTTGTCAAGTGCTAAATTTTATATTTTAATATTATTTCCTATTTACTAAATTTACTCTACAGTAACTGATTTTGCAAGATTTCTAGGCTTATCTACATCCAATCCTTTTTCTTTTGAAATATAATATGCTAGTAATTGAAGTGGCACAATTGCAAGTACAGATGAAATGTATGAATTTGTATTTGGTATTTTTACCACCATATCATATGACTTGTCCACATTTAAGTTTGTGACTATAAATGTTTTTGCTCCTCTTGTAATTACTTCTTTTATATTACTTTCAGATTTTTCAAGTAATAGTCTATTTGTAAGAATAGATACTACTGTCTTTCCAGGCTCAATAAGAGCAATTGGTCCATGTTTTAATTCACCTGATGGATATGCCTCTGAATGTATGTATGATATTTCTTTTAGTTTAAGTGAGCCTTCAAGTGCTGTAGTATAATCTATACCTCTTCCTATGAAAAATATATCCTCTTCTTTAAATATCCTTTTTGCAAATTCTTGAATATCCTTTGCATTCTTTAGTACTTCATCTATCTTACTTGGAATCTTTACTATTTCTTTCTTCAAATCATCAGCAAGTTCTTTATTTTTTCCAAGTATCTCAGCAAAATAAATAGCAATAATTTCAAGTAAAACTATTTGTGATGTATATGCTTTTGTAGATGCTACTGCAATTTCTGGTCCAGCATGTATGTATGAAGTATAATCTGCTTCACGTGATACAGATGATCCTATTACATTAGTGATAGCAATAGTTTTTGCACCTTTAGATTTTGCAAGCTTTAGTGCAGCTATAGTATCCGCTGTCTCACCAGATTGCGTAACAAAAATACATAATGTTTTTTCATCTATTATTGGATTTCTATATCTAAATTCTGAAGCTGCATCAACTTCTACAGGTATTCCGCATAGCATTTCATATACTTGTTTTACAGCCATAGATGCATGCATTGCTGTACCACATGCTACAAATTGTATTTTATTAATGCTTTTTAAATATTTTTCACTCAAATCAATCTCTGGGACAGAAACACTAAGATTTTCATCTATTCTTGCACCAATAGTTTCTCTTATGGCTTTTGGTTGCTCAAATATTTCTTTAAGCATAAAATCTGCATATCCACCTTTTTCTGCAGCACCAGAATCCCATGTAATATTTATACTTTGCTTTGCTATATCTTTTTGATCATCATTATAAAATTTAACTTGATTTCTTGTAAGTACTGCAAATTGATTATCATCAAGTAAATAAAAATCCTTAGTGAAAGAAAGTATAGCTGGTATATCTGAACTTATATAATTCTCATCATTTCCTTTTCCAATAACAAGTGGACTATCCTTTCTAACCACAATCATCTCATCTGGAAAATCAGAGCATAAAACTTCTATTGCATAGCTTCCTTTAAGCATTTTACAAGCATTAACAGTTGCATCTAAGAATCTATCTATGCCTTTCTTTTTAGAAGATTTATAAAAATCATCTATAAGATTTGGAATAACTTCCGTATCTGTATCAGACACAAATTTATAATTCCTTGATATTAGATAATCTTTAAGATTTGTATAATTTTCAATAATACCATTATGTACGACAGCAAACTTATGACTATTATCCATATGTGGATGTGAATTTATTTCAGATGGTTTTCCGTGAGTAGCCCATCTTGTATGTCCTATACCTATATTTCCATTTAAAGTTTGTGAATTTAGTTTAGAATCAAGCTCATTCACTCTTCCTTTATTTTTTACTACATGCAAACCATCATTTTCAATGGTCGCAATTCCTGCTGAATCATATCCTCTATATTCTAATCTATAAAGTCCATTAACTATTATTGGTTCTGCCTTCTTCTTACCTACATATCCAACTATTCCACACATACACTTCACCTTACTTTCTTTGAATTTACATCCTTATAATATAAAATTCATGTCTAAAAGTCAATTATTTTTCACGTCTACCTTTATATTTCTTTTTCTGATTTTTATATTTCCTATAGAATATGAAAAACATTATTGTAAGAAGTAGTATTATAAATATAATTGCCATATGATTGTCTGTAATTTCAAGTTCTTCTTCGCCTGCATCTGTATTTCTTTTATCTCTCGTTTTACTTGCATTCTCTGTATTATTTGAAGGTGGTTCGGCGTTTTCTTTAGCTTCATCGGTTGCTATTCTGTTTGGGTCATTACTAGATACAGCTGTTTCTTCAAATTCTACTTCTTTATCACTTCCATTTATTTCCTTTACTTTACCTTGATCAACGGTCACCTCAATATTTCCTATAGTCTTGCCATTTAGCTTTACTCTGACATTAGTTTTACCATCTTTATTTGCTATAATTGTACCATTATGCATTATATCTATTATATCTGAATCTTCTATTTCATATGTAAGTTCATCATCATCTGAAAAATCTACATTTCCATTTTCCTTTATTATATCCTCTATTGAAATATCTTTATCATCATCATTTGTATAATGGAAATCATCTATTGTTTGATTACCATTTGTTTTTCCATCTTTAGATTTCATTCTTATAGTTGCACCAGAATAACTTACACTTACATTATTATCAGATTTATTTTTTGATTCTTTTAAAGTTAGCTCTAATGGTATATCGCTTTCTGTGTCTTTTACCTTAAACGTAACTATATAGTATAGTCCATTTGTATTAATATTTGACAAACTCACTATTCCAATACGAAGTTTTCCATCTAATTCTTTATTAAAAGCCATTTTTATATCTGAAGAAATACCATTTCCAAGTCTTGATGATACATACTCAAGTTTTGATGAATCATAATTAATCACAAATCCAATTTTTGAAAGACTAGATCCTTTCATATTTTCTGCATAAAATTTAACATCTACTGTTTCAGAATTATCTTCTTTTGTCACATCATCTACATAAAGGCCCTCTTCCCATGCACCAAGCCCAGTGGAGTCCCGAGAGGCCCCTCCCACCTCCAGTTTCCCTG
>CAYYBL010000114.1:0-3062 GCA_964470175.1 uncultured Lachnospiraceae bacterium
TTTGAAGCAAATAGTAATAATCTCACAGGAAATGATGATAACCCAAAATATAAATGGAACAATTTAGGTGGTATTCTTTCAGCATATAATAGTGTTGGCAAGCAAACAGGGGACGCTATGAGGACACAAACAAATAGCAATATAAAAAATATATTTTTGAATAATAATTATTTTAGATACGATGATACATCTCGCACGGCAGATGTAATTATGGAATTTAGGAAAAAAATAAGTAAGATAGTAAGTGACGAATATCTAGCAGAAGATGGTAGATACTATGGAGCATTAAATGCAAAAAGTAATGGTAAATATATTATAGATCAAGAAAAATTAAACAATTTAAAAATCTTGAAAGAAGGAAAAAAAGAGGGAAGTAAAGATAAAGATGATTATTATAGGGTATCAGATGTTTCAGGAAAAATGACTTTAAGTCAAGATGCGATGAATACATTTAGCATACTTGAGAATATGAATACTTTAGATGCAGATTATGTATATAGAGATTTTAAAGAATTAATGGCAGAGCTAGATTACTACGAAAAGGAAGAACTAACAGATGAGACACCAAAACTTCTTGCATGGATTATACCTAAAATTGGATCATATGGATATCCAATAAATGAGCTAGATAAAAAAGAAAATGAATTTGGAACACTTCTTCATTCAAAACAAGATTATCTTTCATATCAATTTGCAAAGTATGATCAAGTGGGTGATGTTGGAATTCAAAATGGACGTACACAATCGGGTGAAATCGGCGAAAGAGAAACAGATATAGATGACGGAAGCGGTACAAAAAGAATGCAAAAGAATAGTTATGGAGATATAGTTGAGAGAAAAGAAGAATTTTATAACGATGATGAAAAAGTTGGATATCAAAGAGAAATAGATGATGAAGAAGAAAAGCAAGCGAAAAGAAGAGCTGAATCTGAAAAAATTGCTCAAGAATATAATGATGCAGTAGAGGAAATAAGAGATAAAAGAAAGGCTTATGCAGAATCAGAAGGAAATGTACCAGATGATTTAGAATATGTTGTTGAGGAATCAGGTAAAAGAGAAGGCTTGGTAGAAAATGACTCATATAAAGAATCATCTGAAGGTGAAAAAACCAAAGAACTAAAAATTGCAACAGTAGATTTTATGCAAGGTGTAAGTGCCATATCTGGAAGAAAAAGAACACTTCTTGCGAATATAGGTGGAGGTATTACCAAAGATTTCATAAAGGCAGATATGGAAGAAATTGACATGGTTGTAAGGAAATATGCATTAAGTTGCCGACATGGACATATGCCATATGAAATGGGAGATGTTGCGGGATATGAAGCTTGGCTTAAGAGCCTTGGTGGTGTTTTTGCATCTCTTGCAGGAAATAGTAGAGTAGGTGATGGAGATGGAGATGCATTTATTGATGCAGAAAAATATGTATATGGTCTAATGTGGATTACTGGAGTCGAATATTGTGCAGGTACATGCTTAACTAATCCGGCAAGATGTACACCATTAAAGGGGTATATGAATCCATACGATGCATATTATGGAGTTTGTCATTTTAGTCATAGAGAAATACCAGATACAACTTGTGGATCAAATATAGACCAAGCTATGGTAACACATAAATTTAGTACAGGTTGTAATTTTACAGTAGATAAGGTTTACAAAAAAGCAGGACTTTTTGGAACTAAAAACGAAAATTCAATACCAATAGGTTCTTGTTCGTATAAGTCTATGATAAGGGTTTATGGAGGTCAAATTGTCACTGAGTGGGGAGATTTGCATATGGGAGATATAATTGAATGGTTTGATCCTAGCTCAACGCAGGGACATTTAGATGATCCAGATGCTTGGGATGGATGGTTTCATGTATCATTCATAGGGGAAGAGACAGATGAAGAAGTTGTAATGTATACTACAGGGCATGATTTTACAAATTCAGGCGATTTTAGAGAAGTACATAAAAGGACAGAAAAAAGAAATTTAGAAAATGACCCAGGATGGATAGGCATACATTTATGGGATTTAAAGCCTACAAGTGGAAACTATAAAGGATATAAAGGAAATGAAGAAGTTGTATCACCAGTAACAGGAGTACTTCTAGATTATGGAACTTATGAAAAATATGAGGATGAAAGAATAAATACTGATTTAAATACAGAAATAATGAAAAATGAGTTAGGCTACGATGGATCAAGGATAGAATATGCAATAGAAAGACAAGAATTAAAAGAACAGGTTGGATATGCAAAAATACTAGTTCTTGATACGAAGTATTATAAATACTTAGAGGCAAAAACAAATAATAATTGGAGAAGTGATAACAAATCTCTAATTACTACAACAAATAGTGAAGTCTCCTTTAAAGATCCTCTGAAGAGTAAAGACGAACTTGATGAATGGTCTCAAACTGATAAAACAGTGTACGGATTCAAAGAGTTTGTCGAGAAATACGAAAAATATGGAATTGCTGGAAATATAATATATATTGATGGATTTGTGTGTGAAACAAGAGATAATAGCTTTTTGGATGAAGAAGGAAAATATCCAAAAGGTGAAAAAATTAAAAAGTCTGATTACAAAGGTAACATATCAAAGAAATACGATGCTCAGGATAAAATAACTTCAAGATTTGTTAAAGCAACAAAATATCACATTGCAGATAAAGGAATAGAAAATAAGCTTATGGCTGAAGAAAAAGTTAAAAAAGAAGCAACAATATGTTTTGAAGTAGATAGAGTAACATTTATAAAAGAAGGAACATTACTTGGAAGAACAAGGACAGATAGAGAGGTTATAGAAAAAGAAAGAGAAAATAAGCTTGGTACTCACGAAGAACTTCGCGAATATGTTGTAAAAGAGGGAGAACCTAGTAAATGCAGAGTAATTGGAAATTATATGCGACTAATTATGAGAAGTGCAAATGAAGATACAGTAGTAGAAAATATAGAAGATTACTTTAAGAGTTCATCACCAGGAGATGGTGATAGCTCAGCTGAAAGCGATGAAGATAAGTATGATCTTCTTGAATACGCCGCTGTCCTTATAGGACCTGACGAGCTCCATCATGT
>CAYYBL010000115.1:0-3027 GCA_964470175.1 uncultured Lachnospiraceae bacterium
GTACTCATAAATTGTATGTTAGTTCTAAGATTTTTAAACATTTCAGCTTCAGGTGATTTTGGAGATTCTATAACGATAAGTTCATTATTCATATTTTATTTCCTCCTTATCATTTTCTTCTATATTATTGTCTATAATTATATCTGATTCAATTTTTATCTTCTTTGCTGTCTCTTCTGATGTCATTACTATTTGACCTAAAACTGGAAGGTTTATATTTGACTCTATATCTGAATCTGTTTTAATTGTTGTATCAAGCATATTTACTAGCAAAATATATCCACATATTAAAACTAATCCAACCATTGCAAAAATAGCCATATTTTTTACTAGGTGAACATTTGAAGGATTTGTTGCAACAACTGCATTATCAAGTACATGAACATTTTCAAGATTGTAAATCTCTTTAATTCTTTCAATAAAAACAAATGCAACTTCTTCAGCAATATCTCTTGCTTTTTTTGGGTCTTCGTCTCTTGCTGTAATTTCGATAACCTCTGTATCTGCAATTGATGTTACAGATATTTTCTTTTTAAACTCTTCTGTAGTCACATTTAAATTTAAATTTGAAATTACTTTTTCAGCTACACTATCGCTTTCTGCTATGGTTCTGTAATTTTCTACTAATTTTGAGTTTAAAGTAATATCCGTTGTTGTAATTGAATTAGTTGTGCCAGAAGCTGCCATTGAATAAGAGTCTGCACCTGCTTGCACAAGTACTAAACTAGTTGTTGATTTATATATTGGAACAATAAAATTTGTAGTATATATTGCTCCAAGAATAATAAATAGTATAACAACAAGTGAAATAAGTATTTTTCTTTGATAAAACATATCAATAAGTTCTTTTATATCTATTTCTTCCATCAATTCCTCCTATTTTTTTCATATGTATTAATATAATCACATTCATGCTAAAATATTATATAATATCTATACTATGTTTTCAATAATTCGTTTATTAAATTATTATTTCATATTTATAACTTTTTTGAAATCAGGTATTTTAGGTATGCTTCAATAAAACCATTTAAATCACCATCCATAACACCTTGAACATTGCCTACTTCATAATTTGTGCGATGGTCTTTAACCATTGTATATGGACAGAAAACATATGAACGAATTTGACTGCCCCAAGCAATATCCATCTGAATTCCTTTTAGTTTGTTTATTTTTTCTTCTTCTTCTTTTTCCTTTAAGTCAGTTAGCTTTGATATTAGCATCTTCATTGCTGTTTCTTTATTCATAGTTTGAGATCTTTCTGATTGGCAAGTTACAACAATATTAGTTGGAATATGTGTAATTCTTACAGCAGAATCTGTTTTGTTTATGTGCTGACCACCTGCTCCAGATGCTCTATATGTGTCTATTCTTAAGTCATCAGAATTAATCTCGATTTCATTAGTATTTTCTATTTCTGGAAGGACTTCAACAGATGCAAATGATGTATGTCTTCTTCCACCACTATCAAATGGAGAGATACGTACAAGTCTGTGAACTCCTGATTCTCCCTTTAAATATCCATATGCATATTCGCCAGACACTAAAAAACTAACACTTTTTATGCCTGCTTCATCACCATCTAAATAATATAATTCTTTGATATTAAATCCATTTGAAGAAGCCCATTTTCCATACATCCTATATAGCATTTCTACCCAATCTTGAGATTCTGTACCACCGGCACCTGGATGCATTGTAACGATAGCATTATTTGTATCATATTTTCCTGTGAATAAAACAAATATCTCTAATTTATCAATATTCTCTCTTAAATCACTAATTTTTTTATTTAATTCTTTGAATAATTCATCGTTAAATTCTTCTCCAAGTAAGTCATTAATATCAATGAGATTTTCAATTTCGCTTTTTAAGTTATTAAATGATGAAATTTTCTTTTGTAAGGTTTTTATTTTTGAAAAAACTTTATTTGAGTGTTCTATATCTTGCCAAAACCCATCTTGAGATGACTCTTCTTCAAGATTTTTTAATTCTTTATTTAATGAGTCAATTTTCATAGTGTCTTTCATATTTAAAAGTTTTTGATTTAATTCATCTAATATTCTTTTATTTTCTTCTAATTCTATCATAATATATTCCTTCTATTATTCTTGCATAGCTTCATTTATTGCTAGAATTATTATACCACATATAACAGAAATAATTGATATATATTGTCTTTTTGTAAGTTTTTCTTTTAAAAATATTCTAGACAGTACAACTGAAACAACACATACTGATGAAATTACAGGAGCTGCTATTATTGCCTTTCCTGACATTGCATACACATATGTAAACTGTCCTCCTGTCTCACATATGGCAGCTAAAATTTTATGTTTTTGATCTTTTATATTTAGTTTTTCATTTTTTAATTTGATATAAATAAAAAGCACAATTGCTAAAATTAAAAATGTAAGCTCATATGATGTATTTGCTATTAATTCGATATTTTCTTCAGTAATTCCTACAAGAGGAGATGTTCCTATTTCTAAAAAATATGCATCTAAAAAGCTTCCTATTCCATCAAAAATTGCATATAAAAATGGCATCACAAATGCAATTATAGCAAGTTTTTTTCCGTATTTTTTCATTCTACCATTATCATCTTTTGCTTCTGAATAGCCAATAGCAATTATACCTATCAGTATAAGTACTATTGCTGCGATAGCAATAAGGTTAATATCTTGTTTTAGTATAATAAAGCATAATATTGCTGTTATTACACCAGATGTATTTTCTATTGGATCAGAGATAGATTCTTCTAAAAATCTCATTCCAAAAAAAGAAAGTGCCATTGCTAAAATATAAAAGAATGAAACTGGTAGATACTTTATAATATTTATAAAATCATATTTTATACCACTAGATAAAAGTACAAATATTGCATGTAAACCCATTACAATACCAACAAATATACATATTTTTAAATGACTATATTTCTCGTTATCTCTAGCTCCTTTTTTATAGAATAATTCTGCAAGGCCCCATATAAGAGTTGTTATAATTGTAAAAATAAACCACATT
>CAYYBL010000116.1:0-2993 GCA_964470175.1 uncultured Lachnospiraceae bacterium
TTCTCTTGTTAATCCTGCTTATTTTTTTGTGTGAACTTTTTGGGGTTCACTTCAAAATACGGTTGCTTAAATTTCTATATTAATCTTGAGTGTATGGTAAAATAGCAATTTGTCTAGCTCTTTTTACACATGTAGTAATTTCTCTTTGATGTTTTGCACATGCACCAGTAGCTCTTCTTGGTAATATTTTACCTTTTTCATTAATAAATTTCTTCAACTGATCTGCATTTTTATAATCCAATTCAAAATTTTTATCACTACATAAAGTACATACTTTTTTTCTCATTTTTCTAAATTTTGGATTATAATCATCATCTAGGTTAGATCTATTTCTTTTATTATTTGTTTTTTTATCAGCCATCTTAAATCCTCCAATCTTCAAACTTTATAATCTTAGAATGGTAAGTCATCATCTGATGAATCAATCTGGAACTCAGTATTTTGAGATACATTTTCACCAAATGTATTTTCAAAATCTTGACTATCACCATTTTTCTTGCTATCTGCAAAATATGTTTCTTCAGCAACTACCTCTGTAACATAATGCTTTTGTCCTTGTTCATCATCCCAATTTCTTGTCTGAATTCTTCCAATGACAGCAACTTGTTGACCTTTTTTAAAGTACTTGCTGACAAATTCTCCAGTCTTACTCCAAGCAACAACGTTTATAAAATCAGCTTGTCTTTCTTCACCTTGTTTAGCAAATCTTCTATTTACTGCTAAACTAAATGAAGCAACTAGAGTGTTGTTTGTTTGAGTATATCTTACTTCTGGATCTCTTGTTAAACGACCCATTAAAACTACTTTATTCATATAAGTTTTCCTTCTTTCTTTTTATTTTTCTTCTTTTCTAATTGTTATAAACTTCATGACTTCGTCTGTAATTCTATATACTCTTTCAAGTTCTTTCACTAAACCAGGATTTGCTTCAAAATTGATAAGTACATAATTTCCTTCTGATTGCTTATTTATTTCGTAAGCAAGTTTTTTCATTCCTAATTCTTTAGCTTCTTCAACTTTACCATCACTATTAATAATGTTTGAAAATTTCTCGATTAATTCCTTAACTCCTGCATCTTCAACACTTGGATTAATAATGAATACAGTTTCGTATTTATTCATTATCTTTCACCTCCTTCTGGATATATAGCCCATAACTTACTATGAGCAAGGATTTGTAAATAATTCCATATTTACATTGAGTGATTTTAACACATTTATACTTAAAAATCAAGTAAAAATGAAAATTTTATCTTCATCAATACCTAAAAAAAGATTTTACATATTGTAAAATCTTTTTTTAAAATTATTCTTCCTCTTCATCATTTTGTTTCATTCTTAGGTGTCCAAGTTCTTCCCACTCGTTATATGCCAAATTCAATCTAAATAGTAATGTTGGCTTAGCTCCAGCTCTATTTTTATCTATAACACATGCATAAAATCTTACATCTGTATCTTTTGGCACATCTATATCATGACACTCATCAAACTGGTCTGTTGGAGCATATTCATATTTATTCAAAGTATATCTTCTTATCTCTTTTATTAAACATAATGTATCTAATACTTCTTTTACTGTCTTACTAGCAGACATCTCATTTACAGTAAGATTTATAGGTGATGTATTACTCTCTATAAGCTGCATTGATGAAGCAATAAATACCTTATATTTTTGAGCAATGTTTGAAAGAATTGTGGCAGTCTTTTTAACTTCATCGCTGTTTCCAATATTTGCAGTATCAGCTTTTAAAGTATCATAGAACATATATTCAATTCCTTCTTTATAGTAATAATTCATTATTACTTTTTTCAAATCATCATTTGTGTGCTCTGTAATATGAATAAAGTAGATTGAATTTTTCATTTGTGTTTCTAGCCAATCTGTTGCATCACAAACATCCCTGAATGTTTTTGAATATTTTTTAAGTTTTGCAATGTAATCTTCTTGTGACTCATTTTCTTTTCTTAATATATAACCATCTTCATCACATTTTATTCTTGCATTTTTATCTGGTCTAAATTTAAGTTCAAGAAGTTCACCTTCTGTTACTCTCAATTCCTTTTTATGTAATTTTTGTATCTCTGGATTATTTATTATTGTAGTAATCATACAAAGTTTCATTTTTTCAACAGACATCTCATTTGAGATAACAAGAACCTTTTTCTTATGTATAAATGCTAAATATGCCGCTAAATCTATAGCAAATCTACTCTTTCCAGAGTTAGAAGGCATCGCATAGCACATTGTCTCTCCTTTTCTTACACCCTTAAATACTGAAGATAAAATAGGGAAAGGAAGGCTAAGTCCATTTGCAAGTTCATTATCACCTCTAAGCAAGAATTCTTTTGCATTATGATTTAAAATATCTTGGCTAAGTCCAGTAGTTACACTCAATTGATCTATTGCATTTATAACCTCTTCAACCGTCATTTCAGCATATAGATCATAATCTTTGATTTTCAAAATATTTTCTTGTAATACCTTAGTAGGTGCCACCATGTAATATTTTTTTAGCATAAATAATTTTTTTAACTTTGTATATACTTCCTCTAAATCTCCACCTTTTTCGTTCGCAAATTTCCTAACTTGATATTTCATATCATATGTCTTAGGATTCTCTCTTGGAAGTTGAAATTTATTCTTTGCAATAGCTGGTGCATATGCTTCACCATCTCTAAATATTACGATCTTGTATAAGTTTAAAAGTTCCTCTTCAGAAAATAAGCAATCTTCATATAAGAAATAAAATCTTGAAATTGCTTTAGGATTATTAAATAACATTCCAATAAAGATTCTCTCTAAATCAATATCTACAAGTTCTTCTGGATATGCAATTCTGCCGTCCTCTTCCTCCTCTTCTTCTTCCTCTTCTTCCTCTTCTTTCTTTTCTTCTTTTCCATACATCTTTTCATATGCATCATCAATTTCACTATTTGAATCACCATCATTTTCAATGTACGCTTTTTTCTCTTCTTCAGTAAGTTGAACAACT
>CAYYBL010000117.1:0-2959 GCA_964470175.1 uncultured Lachnospiraceae bacterium
GGAGTTGCACAATTAGACAAAATAGATGATTTTACCAAAAGAAGAAGAGAAAATTTTGAAAGAATATATGATGGACTGAAAGATTGTAAAGATAAAATCATTCTGCCAGAATATGAGAAAAATTCTATCCCAAGTCCGTTTGGCTTTTTAATAACCTGCAAAGAGGGTATAAATCGAAATGAATTAATAAAATTTTTAGATCAAAAGGGTATTCAAACTAGAAACTTGTTCGCAGGAAATATTATAAAACATCCTTGCTTTGATGAAATACGTGATGATAAAACTAAGTATAGAGTTGTCGGAGATTTAGAAAATACAGATTTGGTTATGAATAATAGTTTTTGGATAGGAGTTTATCCAGGAATGACAGAAGAAAAATTAGATTATATGATAAAAATAATAAAAGAAGGAATCAAAAATGATTAAATTATCTGATTTTGTGTTTAAATTTTTTGAAGAACAAGGTGTTGATACAGCATTTATGCTTGCTGGGGGTGGAATAATGCATTTAGTAGAATCACTAGGTAATAGCAGCATAAAATATGTATGTTGTCATCATGAACAAGCATGCTCTATAGCAGCTCAGAGTTATAGTATGAGTAAAAATGATTTGGGATTATGTTTAGTGACAACAGGACCTGGCGGAACTAATGCATTAACAGGACTTGCAGCTGCATATGTAGATTCAACTCCAGTTGTATTTCTTTCTGGTCAAGTAAAGACAGCTGATTTTGCTTCTTTAAGAGGAGTTAGGCAATTTGGAGCACAAGAAAATGATATCGTTTCTATGGCAAAACCAGTTTCAAAATATGCAGTAATAGTTGAAAAACCTGAAGACATATTATATGTATTACAAAAAGCAGTTTATATGGCTAAAAGTGGAAGAAGAGGACCAGTATGGGTTGATATTCCTTTAGATATTCAAGCTGCTCAAATAGATGAAGAGAATTTAAAACAATTTGTTCCTGAAGAAAACAAAGTAAGATTAGAAAAAGATACAATAAAAAAAATATTTGATGAATTATCTAAATCTAAAAGACCTTTGTTTTTGGTTGGTCACGGACTAAAAGCATCTCAAAGTGAAGAGCTATTTTTAAATGTTCAAAGAAAGCTAAAAATTCCAGTAGTTGCCACATGGAGAGAATTAGACTTAATGGATTATGACAATGAGTATTTCTTTGGAAGTCCTGGACTTCAAGCAAATCGTTTTTCTAATATTATTACACAAGGATGTGATTTGTTAATTGTATTGGGAAGTAGATTGGACAATATGATCACAGCATTTAATGAAGAACACTTTGCTTTTAGAGCCAAGAGAATTATTGTAGATATTGATAAAAATGAAATTGAAAAACTGAATATGCCTGGAAAACTTATTTATAATTGCGATGTTTATGATTTTCTAAATGAAATGAACGATTATATTATAAATAGTCATTTTGAAATGCATAATATAACGAAATGGATTGATTTTTGCAAAGAAATGAAAGATGAATATCCATTAGTAAATGAAAAACAAGTAGAAGATAGTAATTATACTGATTTATATAAACTAACTCTAGGAGTATCTGAATATTGCAATAAAGAAGATACAATCGTAGCTTCTTCTACAAGTCGTTGCAATACTGCCGGACATATGGCTTTTTATCATAAAGCAGGTCAAAAAACAATTTCTTCCATGGGAATGGGCTCAATGGGATTTGCTTTACCATCAGTTGTTGGTGCATATTTTGCATCAGATAATAATAGAGTAATTATGTTTGAGGGTGATGGAAGTCTTCAATTAAATATTCAAGAGTTGCAAACAATTAAATATTATGACATAGATGCTAAAATGTTTATTTTTAGTAATATGGGATATGCAGCTATAGCAACGATGCAAGATAGAAATTACAATGGCCATCATGTAGGAAGTACGATTGATAGTGGAATATCATTTCCTAATCTAGAAAAAATAGCTAATGCATATGATATACCATATTATAAAATTGAAACAAATGACCAAATTGATGATGTTGTTAAAGAAGTAATGGGTGAAAATGGGGCTGTTATTTGTGAGGTAATTGGTTCTATAAAATTTGATGAGATTCCAAAGTGTATTTCTTTTATAAATGAAAAAGGACAGAGAGAGTCAGCTAAACTCGAAAATCCATTTCCATTTATGAATGAAAAAACACTAGAAGAAATATATAAAAAATGTATAGACTAATAAAAGATAGGAGGCAATGTATGGATGTTTTTGATAAGCCATTATTTATTTTAGAAATGGCAAATAATCACCAAGGAAGTGTTGAACACGGAAAAACAATTATTAAAGAAATGAAAAAAGTATGTCAAGAATATGAAGACATTTTTAACTTTGCTGTTAAATTTCAGTATAGAAATTTAGATACGTTCATTAGACCGGATTATAAAAACAGAATGGATGTAAAGAATGTAAAAAGATTTAATGATACTAGACTTACAAAAGAACAGTTTAAAGAATTGAAAGATGAAGCAAAGAGTAATGGGTTTTACACAATATGTACTCCATTTGATGAGGATTCTGTTGATTTGATAATGGAACACGATTATGATGTTATAAAAGTAGCAAGTTGTTCTTTTACAGATTGGCCATTACTTGAAAAAATATCAACAACAAAGAAAAGAGTGATTGTATCTTGTGCGGGAAGTTCAGAAGAGGACATTGATAATGTAGTTGCATTTTTTAAACACAGAAAAATAGAGATGTCATTAATGCATTGTGTAGCAGAATATCCTACAGTTCCAGAACACTTGCAGATGAATCAAATCACATTTCTAAAGAATAAATATCCAGGTTTAAGAGTTGGTTTTTCAACTCATGAATCACCAGACAACTTTGACCCTATTAAATTTGCGGTTGCAAAGGGAGCAGAAATATTTGAAAAGCATGTTGGTGTTCCAACGGATACAATTACTTTAAATGGATATTCAGCAA
>CAYYBL010000118.1:0-2907 GCA_964470175.1 uncultured Lachnospiraceae bacterium
CATACAAATGCACCAGCTCCAAGTCTAACTTCCATATCAAAGTCAAATCCTGAACCCCAAATATTATTTCCTAGTATGCCATAATCTCTTGCTTCATCAATTGCAAGTTGGAATCTTTGTACAGCTATTGGGTACTCTGCTCTAACATATATATATCCTTTATTTGCACCAACTGCATATCCTGCTATCATCATAGCTTCAAGTACACCATGTGGATCTCCCTCTAGAATACTTCTATCCATGAAAGCTCCTGGATCTCCTTCATCAGCATTGCAAACTACATACTTCTGATCACCTTGTGCCATTCTTGTAAATGACCATTTCTTTCCTGTTGGAAATCCTGCTCCACCACGTCCTCTTAGACCTGACTTTGAAACCTCTTCAATTACTTCATCAGGGGTCATTTCAAATAAAACTTTTTTAAGTGCTTTATATCCATCAAATGCTATATATTCATCTATATCTTCTGGATTTATTACACCACAGTTTTTAAGTGCAATTCTCTTTTGCTTTTTATAAAAGTTTAGTTCATCAAGTTTTTTTACAACAGTATTATCTATATCTTTACAAAGAAGTCTTTCTACTATTTCACCATTCATAATATGTTTTTCTACAATCTCTTCGCAATCTTCTGGTGTAACCATAGAATAAAAAACATCTTCTGGTCTTATAATTACGATTGGGCCTTTTGCACATAATCCAAAACATCCTGTCATAATTACTCTTACATTTTCAATATTTTTATCTTTAATAATTCTATTAAAATTTTCTAAAATTTTAGGAGACTTTGATGATGTACAACCTGTACCATGACATACTAAAATATGCTTTTCACGAGTATCAGCAGCTGTATTTACTCTCAAATCAAGTTCTTTTCTCTTTGTCTCTCTTATTTGCTCAATTTCTTCTAATGTTTTCATTAAAATAGCTCCCTTCTTTTTATTCTTCAGCCATTAATTTATCTATAGCTTCATCCATCATCTTAACTGTAGCTTTTCCATGTACTTCATTATTTATGGTAAATACTGGTGCTAAACCACATGCTCCTACACATCTTGTTTCCTCTAATGAGAATTTTCCATCTTTTGTAGTTTCTCCTGGTTCTATTTGAAGTCTTTCCTTTACCCTATCTAATATTTTTTCTGAACCCTTTACAAAACATGCTGTTCCAAGACATACCGCAATATGATACTTTCCTTTTGGCTTTAAAGTAAATCTTGAATAAAAAGTAACTACACCATATATTTCAGCCATCGTTATATTCAAATAATTTGAAATTTCAATCATGGCTTTTTCAGGCACATATCCATAATATACTTGCACTTCATTTAGTATCTGAATAAGATAATTTTTGTCATTTTTAGGATATTTACTCAAAATTTCTTGCATTTCGCTGATTCCATTACAGCCTTCACATCTTCCTTCTTCCATTTTAAAAATCTCTATTAGTAATACTAATAAGCTCCTTTCCTAGATTTTAAATTTATATTTTAAATAAACTTACTCATTAATTTGTCCACCACAAATGCTCTCACTATTTCAAATATATTAAACCCTAAGTAATCAGCATAAAAATATATTAATAGTATTGCTGACACTATAATTATTATTTTCATTATGAAACCTAAAAATTTTATTCCTACCCTGTCAAATAAAAACTTTAAAATAACCGCCAATAAAATTATAGGTATAAAAATTACAAAAAACATATCTTACATCCTTTTTTATAAATTATAAAAAGATTTATAACCTCTGTATGCATTATATATATCGATTTTACTTGTTATCTCATATGGTGAATGCATTCCCATAACTGGTACTCCTGCATCTAATACTTCCATTCCTCTATTTGCAAGTGTAAGAGCTATTGTTCCTCCTCCACCTTTATCAACTCTTCCAAGTTCACATGATTGATATTTTACTTTGTTATCATCCCACAACTTTCTCACTTCAGCAACAAACTCTGCAGGTGCCTCTGATGATCCAGATTTTCCTCTAGCTCCAGTATATTTTACAAGACTTATACCTTTTCCAAGATAACCTGTATTTAATTTTTCAAAAGCATAAGAATAATTTGGATTGTATGCAGCATCTACATCAGCAGAAAGAACTTTTGAATTTGTAAATGTCTTATGAAGTGAACTTATGCTGTTACATCCTGTTTTTTCAAGAAGTTCTAATACAAATCTTTCAAATACTTGTGACATCATTCCAGATACACCATCAAATCCTACTTCTTCTCTATCTGTCAAAATGCATAGCGCTGTATTTTTTGGATTATCTACTTCAAGTAAAGCTCTAATGCCCGTATAACAACATACTTTATCATCTTGTCCGTATCCTGCAACCATACTATAATCAAGTCCTGTACTTCTTGCTTTGTATGCAGGAACCATTTCTATTTCCGAACTCATAAAATCAGATTCTTTTATACCATATCTATCATTTAATAATTTAAGAATATTTAATTTTACTCTTTCAGATATTTCATCATCACTATATGGAATACTTCCCATAAGTACATTTAGTTGCTCACCTTCTACACCTTCAGCAAGTGTTTTTTTCATTTGCTCTTGAGCTAAATGTGGAAGTAAATCAGAAATTGTAAATATAGGATCTTCATCTTTTTCTCCTAGTGCAATTTCTATTCTTTCACCACTTGTTTTTACAAATACACCATGCATACTAAGAGGTATATTTGTCCACTGATACTTCTTTATTCCTCCATAATAATGTGTTTTAAGCATTACCAAACCATTATCTTCATATACTGGTGATTGCTTTAAATCTATTCTTGGTGAATCTGAATGTGCTGCAACAATTCTAAGTCCCTTTTCTACAGATTCTTTTCCTATAACAGCTGCAAAAACATTTCTACCTTTATTCACGAAAAATACTCTATCTCCT
>CAYYBL010000119.1:0-2884 GCA_964470175.1 uncultured Lachnospiraceae bacterium
GAGAATATGCTACATCGCAAAAAGATGTTTCGAAATATGATTCAGATAAAATCAAACCATATGGAAATTACTATGTGTACAAAGGAACAATAAGTGAAGCACAAGGAGAAGGTGTTCCTATATCTAAAAAAGCGAAAACTTTTGTTGCAAGTAGTAATAATCTTACAGGAAATGATAACAATCCAAAATATAAATGGAATGATTTAGGTGGCATGCTTTCAGCATATAATAGTGTTGGTAAGCAAACAGGGGATGCCATGAGAACCCAAACAAATAGCAATATAAAGAAAATATTTATGGCCAATAATTATTTTAGATATGATTCTACGCCTCACACAGCGGATGTAATTATGGAATTTAGGAAAAAAATAAGTGAGCAAGTAGGTAATGAATATTTAGCAGAAGATGGCAAATACTATGGAGCATTAAACGCAAAAAGTAATGGTAAATATATAATAAATCAAGATAAATTAAATAATTTAAAAATCTTGAAAGAAGGGAAAAAAGAAGGAAGCACCAATAAAAATGATTATTATTGGATATCAGATGTTTCAGGAAAAATATCATTAGGTCAAGATTCAATGAATACATTTAGCATACTTGAGAATATGAATACGCTAGATGCAGATTATGTATATAGAGATTTTAAAGAATTAATGGCAGAACTAGATTATTACGAAAAGGAAGAACTTACAGATGAAACTCCAAAACTTCTTGCATGGATTATACCTAAAATAGGATCATATGGATATCCAATAAATGAGCTAGATAAAAAAGAAAATGAATTTGGAACACTTCTTCATTCAAAACAAGATTACTTAGCATATCAATTTGCAAAGTATGATCAAGCGGGTGATGTTGGAATTCAAAACGGATTTACACAATCAGGCAATACCGGTGAAAGAGAATCAGATATGGATGATGGAAGCGGTACAAAAAAAATACAAAAAAATAGTTATGGAGATGTGGTGGAAAGAAGAGAAGAATCTGATGAGGATGAAGATGACGATGATGAAGAAAAACTTGGATATCAAAGAGATATAGATGCTGATGAAGAAGAACAAGAGAAAAGAAGAGCTGAATCTGAAAGAAATGCTAGGGAGTATAATGATGCAGTAGAACAAGTAAGAGGTAAAAGAATTGATAATACAGAATCAGGAAATGTACCAAATGATTTAGAATATGTTGTTGAGGCACAAGGTAAAGCAGAAGGTTTGATAGAGAATGATTCATATAAAGAAACACCTGAAGATGAAAAAACTAGAGAATTGAGAATTGCAACGGTTGATTTTATGCAAGGTGTAAGTGCCATATCTGGAAGAAAAAGAACATTGCTTTCAAATTTAGGTGGTGGAATTACAAAAGATTTCATAAAGGCAGATATGGAAGAAATTGATATGGTTGTAAGGAAATACGCATTAAGCTGTCAACATGGAAATATGCCATATAGTCCAGGAGATGTTTCTGGATATGAAGCTTGGCTTAAGAGTCTTGGCGGTGTCTTTGCTACTCTTGCAGGAAATAGTAGAGTAGGAGATGGGGATGGAGATGCATTTGTTGATGCAGAAAAATATGTATACGGATTAATGTGGATTGCTGGATTTGAATATTGTGCAGGTACAGCAGAATATGAAAGATGTACACCACTTAAAAGTTATATGAATCCTTATGATGGATATTATGGATCATGTAGTTTTAGCCACTTAGATATAGGAGATGAAACCTGTGGTTCAAATTTGGATCAAAGTATGGTACTTCATAAATTTACAACATGTTGTAATTATACGACAGATAAAGTGTTTGTAAAAGCAGGACTTTTTGGAACTAAAAATGAAAATTCATTGCCAATAACTTCTTGTTCATATACTTCTATGATAAAGAATTATGGGGGTCAAATTGTCACTGAGTGGGGTGACTTACATATGGGAGATATAATTGAATGGTTTGATCCTAGTACAACTCAGGGGCATTTAGATGATCCAAGTGCTTGGGATGGATGGTTTCATGTAACATTTGTAGGAGAAGAAAATGATGAAGAAGTAGTAATGTATACTACAGGACATGATTTTACAAATTCAGGTGATTTTAGGCAAGTACACAAAAGGACAGAAAAAAGAGATTTAAATAATGATCCAGGATGGATAGGTATACATTTATGGGATTTGAAACCTACAAGTGGAGATTATAAAGGGTATAAAGGAAACGAAGAAGTTGTATCACCAGTAACAGGAGTGCTTCTAGAATATGGTACTTATGAAGAAGATGATGATGAAAGAATAAATACTGATTTAAATACAGAAATAATGAAAAATGTATTAGGATACGATGGATCAGAGATACAGTATGCAATAGAAAGACAAGAATTAAAAGAACAAGTTGGATATGCAAAAATATTAGTTCTTGATACTAATTATTATAAATACTTAGAGACAAAAACAAATAATAATTGGAGAAATGATAATAAATCTCTAATTACCACAACAAATGGTGAAGTCTCCTTTAAAGATTCTCTGAAGAGCAAAGACGAACTCGATGGATGGTCCCAAACTGATAAGACAATATATGGATTCAAAGAGTTTGTCGAGAAATACGAAAAATATGGAATTGCTGGAAATATAATATATATTGATGGATTTGTGTGTGAAACAAGAGATAATAGCTTTTTGGATGAAGAAGGAAAATATCCAAAAGGTGAAAAAATTAAAAAGTCTGATTACAAAGGTAACATATCAAAGAAATACGATGCTCAGGATAAAATAACTTCAAGATTTGTTAAAGCAACAAAATATCACATTGCAGATAAAGGAATAGAAAATAAGCTTATGGCTGAAGAAAAAGTTAAAAAAGAAGCAACAAGATGTTTTGAGGTAGATGGAGTAACATT
>CAYYBL010000120.1:0-2813 GCA_964470175.1 uncultured Lachnospiraceae bacterium
TGAAGATATTTCAGACAATGTTGTACTATCTCCACAAAAGATTGTGAATAATCAGGTTTATGGTACAGAAATATTTACTGAAAACGAAATAATAAGTATTACAGGATATAGTTATTCTTCTTCAAATAAAACATCTATGACTATTGGTAGTGGAGAAAATATTATAAACATATTCTATACGTTAAACGTAAATGGTTATGGATACATTGTTAAGTATCTTGAAAAAGATGACGATAGTAATGATTTAAATAATAACGTTATAAGAACAGTAAAGGTTGTTAGTGATAAAGCACTTAATGACATAATTTATAGTGTAGATGAAATAGTGGATATTGATGGTTATGAGTATGATTCAAGTAATGTCGATATGCTCGTAATCGGTGAAAATATTGAGCAAAATATAATTACACTTTATTATACTAAGAAGACTAATTTGAGTTACATAGTTAATTACCTAAATGTTAATGGAAATAGTGTGTTATCTCCTTCTGTTGAAAAGTTCGGAAAACAAGTAGGAGACACCATAAATTCAATTGAAGAAGCAATATCAATAGATGGATATGATTACGATTCAGCTTCTCCAGAGGTACTAACTATTGTAGATGATAGCAAAGCGAGTGAAAAACAAAATGTTATAAATATCTACTATAAAGAGAAGTCTAATGTTGGCTATACATACAAGGTAAACTATTTAGAAGAAGGCACAAATATTATATTAAGAACTCAAAAAGTAGGTACAAATCGAAGTCTTGGTGAAATTATATATGCAAGTAGCGAAGAAGTTGACATAGATGGATATGAACATAGTAGTTCAAGTAGCAATAGTATTGAAATAAGTGCTAATAATGAACAAAATATTTTGACATTATACTATACCAAACGTACAAATCTAAGTTATGTTGTAAATTACCTTGAACTTAACACATTGAATGTATTAGCAGCGCAGAAACATGTTAGTGGAAAATCAATTGGTGATATTGTAAATCCTTTGAATGAAATAAAAGATATTGACGGTTATGTCTGTGTTTCTCATGAGCCAGCAATGTTAAGCATTTCTACAAATAATAGTTTAAATGTAATAAATATCTATTATGAAAAAAGAAATGATTTAAGCTACGTTGTAAATTACCTTGATTCAAGTGATGATACTACAAGGGTTGCACCTCAAAAGGTAGTGTATAATCAAACATTTGGAAATACTATTTATCTTGCAAATGAAAAAATATCAATTGATGGATACCATTTCGTTAGAGCAAGTGCTGAAAATATAGAAATTACAACAGGAGATAATGTATTAAACATATACTATTCATTAGATGATATACAGGGATATGGATATCTGGTAAGATATTTAGAAAAAGGTACAGATAGTGTAATAAAGAATACAAAAGTTGTAGGAAATAAAAATCTTAATGAGAGAATTTATGCATCAAGTGAAGTAATAGATATTCAAGGATATGTATATGATTCTTGTGCTCCAGAAATATTAACAATTGGAGAAAATGCAAGTACAAATATTATTACGCTTTACTATACAAAAGAAACAAATTTAAGCTATACAGTAAATTATTTGGAGAAAAATACAAATAATGTATTAGCACCAGCAAAAACTGTTTCAAATAAAACTCTTGGAGATACTATAAATGTTCAAGAAGAAATAATAAGTATCAGTGGATATGATTATGATTCTTCGAATGTTGAAGTATTAACAATTGTAGGAAATGTTGAAGAGAATGTTATAAACTTATACTATATGCTAAAAGAGAATGTTGGTTATACATATACAGTAAAATATTTAGAAAAAGATAATGATAATGATGATTCAAATAATAATGTTTTGAGTCCTATTAAAGTTGTATCTAATAAAGCTTTAAATGAAGTAATCAATTCAAGTAGTGAAATAATTGAGATTACAGGTTATACATTTAACTCTGTTGTACCTGAAAATCTAACAATAAAAAGTGACAATAGTGAGAATGTTATAACGATTTATTATGAAAAGAGAAGTGATTTAAGTTATACAGTAAATTACTTAGAGCAAACAACGAATGCAGTAATTAGTACAGCAAAAACTGAAAATAATAGAACATATTTAGAAGAAGTAACAGAAACAGCAGTAGATGTAGATGGATATGATAAGGTAGAGCCAACTAGTCAAACAATAACCATACAAGTATCAGGAAATGTAATTAATTTCTATTATACAAAGAAGACAAACTTAAGCTATATTGTGAATTATCTTGAATCTGATAGTGATAATAGTGATATATCAGATAATAATGTAATTATGCCTCAAAAAGTTGTATACGGAAAAACATATGGAGACATAGTGTATGCAAGTGGTGAAATAGAAACTATAGATGGTTATAGATATGTTTCTTCAAGTGCAAATTCAATTACTATAGAAGATAGCGATACAAATATTATAAATCTATTTTATGATATAGATATCGGATCTGAATATGGATATGTAGTGAGATATCTTGAAGATGAAACATTTAATACTCTTGCTGCAAATAAAGTTGTTTCAAATGTTCAACTTGGTGAAACTATAGATGAAAACACATTAAGAAATAATGGATATTTAAAAACTATTGAAGGATATGATTATAGAAGAGTTAATCCAGAGATACTTACTGTAGGAGATAATATAAGCATTAATGTTATTACCATATATTATGCTAAAAAATCAAACTTAAGTTATATTGTAAATTATTACGAATCTGATGATAATAATGAAATTATATCAGACAATATAAAACTTGCCCCATCAAAAGAAGTATTTGGAATGACATGGGGTGATGAAGTATATT
>CAYYBL010000121.1:0-2679 GCA_964470175.1 uncultured Lachnospiraceae bacterium
TATGTTTTTAATATTGCAAAAACGCAAATATTATATTATAATACGAAAAGTAAAAAGCGAGTGCTTCCTTTATGGAAGGTATGCTTCAATAAAAAGCTATGAATCTCGTCAGGTTCGGAAGAAAGCAGCGATAAGTAGTCTAATTATGTGATTTTGCATGCCTTCCATGAGGGAAGCATTTTGTTAGAGAAAGGATTTAGTGATGGCATATATTTCTCTTTATAGAAATTTTAGACCTACAAAATTTTCTGATGTTATAGGTCAAGACCATATTATAAAAACACTAAAAAACCAGGTCGTAGCAAATAGGGTGGGGCATGCTTATCTTTTCACAGGTGGAAGAGGTACTGGAAAAACTACATCAGCAAAGATATTATCAAGAGCTGTAAATTGTCTAAATCCTCAAGATGGAGAACCATGTAATGAGTGCGAAATTTGTAAGGAAATATTAGATGGTTCGCTTCCTGATGTTGTTGAAATGGATGCAGCATCATATACAGGTGTTGATGATATAAGAGGAATACGCGATGAAGTGAATTTCCTTCCTACAAAAGCAAAGTACAGAGTATATATTATAGATGAGGTACATATGCTATCTGGCGGAGCATTCAATGCATTACTTAAAACACTTGAAGAACCACCAGAGCATGTTAAGTTTATACTTGCTACTACAGAGCCACAAAAAGTGCCAGTTACAATTCTTTCAAGATGTCAAAGATTTGATTTCAAAAGTATATCAGATGACAATATAGTAAAACGCCTAAAAGAGATTTGTAAAAAGATTTCATTGGATGCAGATGAAGATGCTTTATATCTCATGGCAAATCTTTCAGAAGGTCATATGAGAGATGCCATAAGTATACTAGAAAGGTGTTCACAAGAAGGAAAAGAAAAAGTAGATATCGATCTTATAAGAGAACTTATTGGTCTTCCACAAACAATTTATATAAATAAGATTTCAAATGCTATTATAGAAAAAAATGCTGCAGAAGCTCTTTCTGTAATAAATATAATACTTGAAGAGGGGAAAGATTTAGAAGATTTTCTATGGGAAATTATAAAATATTTTAAGGATATTCTTGTATATAAGACAGCTAGAATAGCTACATCATATTCAAAAGAAGATATAGAAAATATAGATGTGATTTCGAAGAAAATAGATCAAGGAAGTATTTTAAATATTATCTACAAACTTTCAGATATAGAAAGTGATATAAAATGGTCAAGCCACAAGACAATTATGTTTGAAGCTGGAATTTTAAGGTTATGTGGTAACGATGAAGAAAGACATGATACAAATTTCACAAAAAAAAGTCAAAGCATTGAACCAAAAGAAAAAGCAAAAGAAAAACCAGTAGAAAAGAAAATTGAAAAGAAAAAAGAATCTCAAGAAAAAAATTCAGATTTGAGCCAAATAGTTAATGAATTGAAAGATATGAAAATGATGAGATGGGCTATATTGTTAAGCAGTGCTAAGATAGAAAAGAAAGATGAACAAAATTGGGACATAATTTTTGAAAATGGTTTAGATTCTATAAATAAAAAAATTGTCGATGAAATGAAAAAAGATGATTCATTAAAAGAGTACATAAAAAAAATAACATCAAAGGATATTAACATTTATTTTATTGATAAAAAGGCTGCAAATGAAACTAATACATCAGCAAATAATGATTTAGGAATAGATATAAATATTATAAATTAAGGAAAGGAAAAAGATATGAGTAAAAGAGGTGGATTTCCAGGAGGAAATATGGGAAACTTTGGAGGAATGAACTTAAATAAGCTTATGAAAGAAGCTCAAAAAATGCAAGCTGATATGGAGAAATCTCAAGAAGAGATAGGAGCAATGGAATTTGATACTACAGCAGGCGGTGGAGCTATATATGTAAAAATAAATGGAAACAAGGAAATAAAAGAAATTAAAATAGCAAAAGATGTAGTAGATCCAGATGACGTTGAAATGTTACAAGATCTTATTATTACCGCAGTAAATGATGTTATGAAAAAAGTAGATGAAGCACAGGGCGAAGTACTTGGAAAATACAATATACCAGGATTAATGTAAAAGGGGAAATAGAATGGCATATTATTCACCATCAATTGAAAAATTAATTGAAAGTTTTGAAAAGTTGCCAAGTATAGGACATAAGACAGCACAGAGACTTGCATTTTATATGCTTGATATTTCAAAAGAAGAAGCAGAAGAATTTGTAAAGTCCATAACAAATGCAAAAAATAATTTACATTTTTGTTCTAAATGTTTTAATATATCTGATACAGATCCATGTGAAATTTGTTCAAACCCAAAAAGAGATGAAAAGGTGATATGCGTGGTCGAAGATGTAAGGGATGTTGTGGCAATGGAAAGGACTCATGAATACAACGGATTATATCACGTACTTCATGGAACAATATCGCCAATGAATGGAGTAGGTCCAGATGATATTAAAATAAAAGAATTACTTAAAAGATTAATGGATGGAAAAGTAAAGGAAGTAATACTTGCTACAAATCCAAGAGTTGAAGGAGAAGCAACAGCTATGTATATTTCAAAACTTCTTAAACCGATGGGAATCAAAGTTACAAGGATTGCCAGAGGAATACCTATTGGAGGAGATCTTGAATATACAGATGAAGTTACTCTTGCCAAGGCTTTAGAGGGACGTAGTGAGATAT
>CAYYBL010000122.1:0-2676 GCA_964470175.1 uncultured Lachnospiraceae bacterium
TCTATAGATTTTTTAACATTATCTCTAAGTCCTTCATTTTCACCAGCATGTATTCTTATAGTGAATCCTTCATCTTTTTTTACATATTTTACAAGCTCATTTATTACTGGCTTAAGTTCTGTAATTTCATTGTTTTCTTCTCCTATAAAATCACTTCCAACTACGTATGGACTTTTAGCTATTGCCTTAAGTACATCTAAGTTTTCTCTTAAATAATTACTGCTTGTAATTTGATCTCTTACGATAGTAAGTGGTATTCTTCTTATACCAGCAAGAAATCTTATTTTTACTCCAGTTTCTTTTTCTATTTTTGGCATAACTTCATGTATATCTTCCAATGTT
Organism: uncultured Lachnospiraceae bacterium; assembly: GCA_964470175.1. Taxonomy (GTDB): domain Bacteria; phylum Bacillota; class Clostridia; order TANB77; family CAG-508; genus Scatovivens. Next base: position 343 of record CAYYBL010000122.1, read on the forward strand.
TTTATTGAAGTTTCGCCTTTTTTCACTAAATCAGTATCAGTGATTTCTACATATTTTACTCCTTGATTTTGATATTCTCTTGCAATCCATAAAAGTTTATCTTGCTTAATTGAATTATTCTGATAAATATTTCCTTCTTTTTTATCATCAAGCATTCTTTTAGTATAATTTAAAACATCTTCTTCAGGTATTTGATTTACCATTTTATCTGTAATTTTAATTCTTTTTTCTGACCTAATTCCTTTACAAAAAATATATCTATACAAATATATTTTTTCAAGATTTGTAAATACTGATTGCCCATCTTTTAAAAGACATAAACTGTTTCTTATTTTAATAATATTTTCTAATGCATTTAATGGATTATTTAAAATGAGATCCGCAAAATTTATAAATGTATTATCATCAATTTTTCTAATCAAATACTTTCCTGTAAGTAAGCTATGAGCAAAATTCTTCTCAACTTCTTTTCTTTGTCTCATAATTAAACTTTCTTGAGATAAAGTTAATTTTAAATTTAATTTTTTTATATAATAAAGTGGATATTTTATTTGATTTGCTATACCAAATGCGACAAGAACGTCTGGAGAAAGAATAGCATTCATATGAGTATGAAGATCTGTTTCAAATCTAGATTTTTTGAATAAATAAGATTTTACAATTGTGTGCTTTATGTCAAATCCATATCCTTTTGTTTGTGACATAAGAGTCTTAGTAATCGCTGGCATTTTTGCCTTAACCTCAATTCTATTCATATAAATGTTGGCAATTTTCATACCACCGAGTCTAAATATATATACAATTTCATTTTCACCATTTATTGATGCAGGTATTACCTCACTTATTATCCATAAATCATTTTCATCTTTACATGGTTTTAAACCAGAAATTTTAGCTAAATTTTTTATAAGATTCCCACTTGTATGATTTGGCGTTTTAATAATGTAGCAAAGTTCATATTCATTATTTGTCCAAAATAGTTCTACAACAATATCTTTTTCTTTATCCAAATAAAACTTATTAAAATATTTTAAATCTTTACTATCCATATTTATTTCCTCTAATAATTAAAATAAAAACTTCTATCACAAGTGACAATAGAAGTTTTCGCTTATTTGTTAATTCAATATTATATCATAATAAAATATTTTTATCAAGATTTATGTAAACTATTTATATTTATTTTAAATCTACATCCAAACTTATTGGACAATGATCACTACCCTGTATATCCATATAAATATCAGCATTCTTTAATTTTTTCTTGATAGAATCTGACATAACAAAATAATCAATTCTCCATCCAACATTTTTTTCTCTCGCTTTTCCCATGTAACTCCACCAAGAATACATATCTTTTTTATCTGGATTAAGATATCTATATGTATCTATAAATCCAGCATTTAGAAGTTCTGTGAATTTTTCTCTTTCTTCATCTGTAAATCCTGCATTACCTCTATTTGCCTTTGCATTTTTTATGTCTATTTCTTCATGAGCCACGTTTAAATCGCCACACATAACTACAGGTTTTTTTTCTTCAAGTTTTTTTAAATATTTTTTTATTTCATCTTCCCAAACCATTCTATAATCAAGTCTAGATAAGTCTCTTTTTACATTTGGCACATATTGATTAACCAAATAAAAATCATTAAATTCTAATGTAATCACTCTTCCTTCATGATCATGTTCTTCTATACCCATACCATAAGATACACTTACTGGTTTTTGCTTTGTATATATAAGCGTTCCAGAATATCCTTTTCTTTCCGCAGGATTTAAATACATATAATATCCTTCTGGCTTAAAATCTATTTGATTTTCAAGTGCCTTCACTTCTTGAAGACAATAAACATCTGCATTCTCTTTTTCAAAAAAATCTTCAAATCCTTTTTTTAAACATGCTCTAAAACCAGCAACATTCCATGAAATTAGTTTCATAACTAGACCTTTCTATTAATTAGTTTTTACTTAGGCTCATTATATGAATTATATATTTCTATGTCAATATATGTTTTTATGCAATTATATTATTTGCTTATCTTCTCTAAATTTTTCGAGTTCTTTTATCTTATCTCTTATCTCTGCTGCTTTTTCAAATTCCATCTTACTTGCATACCCTAGCATCTCATCAGTAAGTTTTGAAATAATACTTTCAATTGAATCCTCTTGATTTAAATCAAATTTTTCTTGTAATTCTTCAACTATAGTTGCCTTAATAACTTCTCTTACTGATTTTCTAATAGTTTGAGGAGTAATGCCGTGCTCTTTATTATATTTTTCTTGAAGCTCTCTACGTCTATTTGTCTCTGATATAGCTTTTTCCATTGAATCAGT
>CAYYBL010000123.1:0-2596 GCA_964470175.1 uncultured Lachnospiraceae bacterium
AAAGCCTTCGGCTAAAATTGCACACAAATTTACTTCGTAAATTTGGCGCGAAGAACAAAGACGGGGACATTTGACATAGATTAATGATATTCAGTATTACATAATGTCACCTTTTGTTCTTATTACTTTATTATTTAAATAATCTAATATACCATTATTTCCTTTAAACTTAAAAACCAGTTTGTAACTATACAGCTCTTGATGTTTTTTATCAAAAGATTTATTAATTTTATTATCCCCATATTTACCATCACCTATAATTGGAAAACCATGGTATGCGAGGTGTGCTCTTATTTGATGTGTTTTTCCAGTATGTAAAACAATTTCTAAAGTAGAGGTGTTTTTCTCTAAATCTTTTGTTATAACTTTATATTCTGTAATTATTTCTTGATAGCCCTTCTTTGGCACATTTGAAATATATACTTGATTTTTCTTACTATCTTTGAAGAGATAATCTTTTAATAATTTATGGTTTTCTTTTGGCAGACCATATACTATAGCTATATAATATTTTTCAATTTCATTCTTTTTGAATTTATCTAAAAGTATATCAAGCGATTCTTTATTTTTGGCAAACAAGACAAGTCCTTTAGTGTTTCTATCTATTCGGTGACAAGGCATAACATTTTTGTCTATTTTTTCTTGCAGATAACTTGTGAGAGTATATTTTTCATTTGAGTTTTCAGTCACAGAAATATTTTCTGGTTTGTATGCCACAACAATATTATCATCTTCATAAACAATCTTAATGTCTGATGAATTATATAAGTCTTCATCTTTTATGTATAGGGTTATTTTATCGTTCTCGCAAACAATTTCATTTTGTGAAATTTTTTTGTCGTTTATTCGAATGTCTTTTTTTCGAAGTGCCTTAAAAAAGATACTTTGTCTTAATGAAGGATAAGTATCTAGTATGAATGTACTTAATTTTTTTTGATTGTATTTTTTTGGAACGATTATTTCTTTCATAAGAGTATTATAGCATAAAATACCAATTATCTCATTAATATTTTTTAAAATCTTCTTTACAAAGAAAATTAAAAAAGAAGTTAAAGCAGTACATACCTCAATTTGGTAACTTGACATTTTAAAGTAACGGCTCTATAATAAAATATAGGAAACTGTAGTAAAAGTATTCATAAACCAAAGGAGTTCAAAATGAACGATATTTTAAAAAAAAGGTTTGAGAATATGTCAAGAAATGACATAACATTTGGAGACTGGAAAGAATTCCGGTCATTTTATGAAGCACTACCAAAAACTGAGCAAAATAGACTGGATTTTATGAGAGTGGCGTTCCATGTTGCTTCAATTCTGTGTCATGAGGAAGTGTATCAGGATGATATCCTCATACACGTGATTACCGGTGATTTTGATAAGATTGGTAGTTGAAAAGTTTCTGTTGTAAGCCGAAAGGCGAAAGACAGCTGTGCCAAAAGCATAGCTGTCTTTTTTTTATGTCAATAAAATGATAAATCTTGTATTGAAAAAAATAATTTAAATAGTAAACTACATATATAGTTTCTTATTGATAATGTTTTGAAGGGAATCTTATGATTGTAAAAAACGAAATTATTAATGGTATAGAATATACACTTGTTGACATATATGATTTTGAAAATATTAAAGTATATCATTTTGTAAATGATGATGATGAAATATTTTGTAAAAAAAGTGGTGAAAAATATAACAATATTGAAGATGAAAAATTCATTACAAGATTAAAAGAATACTATTATTTAGATCCACCTGAAATTCTTTTTGCAGGATTTTTACCTGTAGAAATTATGAAATTGTTTGGTGTTAAAAATATTAAAACAATTGATGATAGTACAAGGGATTCGTTTTTTTTGGAACAAGTTGAATTATTAAAAAAAATGATGGACCCTGAAATTCTTAAAAAAAGATTAGAAGATGTTACTTTATGTGAGGCTGATTGGCAAATGGCTGAAAGTGGTTTTTTTCATCCGAGATCAAATGCAATTTTTTTACGTAAAGAAAGTTTTAGTAAAGATTTAAAAAAATGTTATAAAATGATAAATTTACATGAAACTATACATGCATTATCAGGAGCAATAACATTTCTATCAAAATACTCGAGAATGAAAGGATTAATAGAAGGAGCCACTGATAGTATTGTATTTAAGATATTTGATGATAAGTCATCATTTTTTAGAGGAAAAACAAGATACAATTTTTGTACGGGTGGTGGTTATGAAAGGTTAACAGCTTTGATAAGACAGATGGAATATGTAATGGGAAAAGAATGTGATGAAAGCATATTATTAGGTAAGACTGACTTCTTTGATGAATTTTCAGAAAAATATGGTAAAGATACATTTAGGATAATAAAACACAGGGCTAATAGATTAGTGCATCCTGAAACAATTGAAAAACCAGATAAATTTTTCCAAAAAACACAAAACTTTTTATTAGAACGAGTATTTGATAAAGAATTTGAAGAAATCGAAACAATAGAAGATGCAAAAAAATTTATGGAAAAACTTCAAAAATTTGAAACAACGAGAGGCACTGAGTTAGGAGATAAAACTTTCGAGGGATATTATGAAAAGTATTTAGAACAAACAAAAAAGAG
>CAYYBL010000124.1:0-2559 GCA_964470175.1 uncultured Lachnospiraceae bacterium
GGCTGTCAGGGTCTGATTCGAAGCGCCGGTCTTGACCAGGAAGGTGGCGAAGCCGCTGTCCACCATAATGTAATTTTACATAATATTCGGTGCTTTGTAATTGTTTTACATAATTACTTTGGCCTTTATTATGTTTTTATAAACTAATATTTATTGTTTCAGAAATATGTAAACTATTATAAGTAGTTATCAGGCAAATCATTTTCAAAAAGAATAACAGTATCTTTTGTTATTATTTCACTCATTTTTGATAAAGCTTCATTTAAATTTTTTGCTATAAACACTTTATTCTTTGGGAATTTCTTCTTTTCTATTCCTTTGTAAATCGGAATTGTTTGATTTGCACCTACAAGTATTATAAAATCAGCTGATTCTGATGCTTTTTCACCAAACTTTTCATTTATTTCTTCTTGTTTATCTCCAAGTTCAACTATTCCAGGTGTAATAAGTACACGTTTTTTATGAGTGAATGATTGTAGAACATCTAATGCCATATTTGCACCATTAATATTAGAATTATAAGCATCATCAATAATTAAACTTCCATTTGGATTTTGCTTAAGCTCAAGTCTGTGTGGTACTGGCCTTATATATTTTATACCAAGCTTAATTTCATCTTCATTTAATCCAAATGTATCAGCTACAGCAACTCCTGCAACAATGTTAAGAATATTTAACTTGCCAAGTAATTTTGTTTTTATAAAAATCCTTTTTCCCGAAGGAAGTACTACATCAAATGAAGAACCTCTTTCATTACTATTCATATTAATTGCATAATAATCAGCTTCATTCGATAAACCATATTTGATAATTTTTTTAGTAATACCTGCATTTCTGATATTTTGATCTTCCCAATTTACAAATGCAAATCCCTCATCAGGAAGACTATCTACAAGCTCAAGTTTTGTTTTCTTTACATTGTCTATAGATTTAAATGTATCTAGGTGTTGTGGACCAATTGCAGTAAGAACTCCGAATGTAGGATTAACTATATCAGTTATTTCCTTTATATCACCAACATACTTTGCACCCATTTCGCAAATAAATACATCATGAATCGGTTTTAAATTTTCATTAATCGTTCTTACAACTCCCATGGTAGTATTATAACTTTCTGGTGTTACAAGAGTATTGAATTTCTGCGAAAGAATCGAATTGATTACAAATTTTGTACTCGTTTTCCCATAGCTTCCAGTAACTCCTATAACCTTCAAGTCTTTCATATCTTTTAGTTTCTTTTTTGCTTGATTTATAAAGCCTCTTCTTATAATTTTTTCAACTGGTTTATTAATCACACCAACAATAAATACAAAGATATATGAAAAAAATACACAAATATTTGTAATAAGAAGTACTGGTTTATAATCTATAATATTTGCTAAAACAATTATTATTGTGAATAAAACAGCATATGTAAAATATATTCTTATTATCCTTGCTGTGACAACAAATGGTTTCTTTTCTGGAGCACTTTTAAATTTCAATATCATAAACATCAATGACAATATTTCAAGCGCAAAAAATGAGAATAATAGTATCTTATTTTTGAATATAAAACACAATATAAGTAATAATGTTGGTAAAAAAATCATAAATGACATCTTCCTAAAAATAAGCGCTTTATGTTTTTTCATCCAAGATATATATCTATCCAAATAATAATTCTCAAGTTGAAGAATATGTAGTCCTTTCTTTGTAACTTTATAGAAGTATATAATAACAAAAAAAAGACTTAAGTTTACTAAAAATCTTTCCAAGTTAAGTCCTCCCTTTTATTTTACATACCAAAATTCAATTATGAATAGTAGGTTTGTTTATATCATGACTTAAGAAATTATTTAAAACTATATTAACTTGATTAATATTTTCAAGATATGAAAAATGTGTAGAGTTCGGATATTCTACCAAACCACAATCAGGTATCAACTTTTTCATAATCCTTGCATCTTCTATAGGCGTAGCTTTATCTAAACTTCCCCATATCAATAAAGTAGGTGCTTTTATTTCTTTAAGATACTTTTTTTGATCTTCATTTATAATATTCTTCATGGTTTCTTTTAATACTTCTGGAGAATTTTTATAATCTTCAGATCCCATTTTGCTTAATAGTTTGTTCCTTAATTTCTCTTTCAAATCTTTATTAGGAATAGTATTAATAATATGTTTTCCAACCTTTGAAATAGTAATTTTTACATAGTACGATGCACTCCTCTTAGGAACAATTCCAGCACTATCTATTAAAATTATTTTTCTGCAAGAAAACAGACCTCTTCCAACAGCATTGATAATCATTCTTCCGCCATTTGAATGACCTATCAAAATTGGATTTTCGATATTCAAGCTCTTCAAAACTTCAGAAAGAAAATTTCCAAAGTCATCTGAGTGCATTGGTTTATCAGGCAAATCACTTTTTCCAAATCCAATTATATCTATTAAATAGCACTTAAAGCTTTTTGATAGATTATCAGCAAGTGGTCTCATAGTCTCAAGGTCTGTAAGCCAACCATGTAATAGGACTATAGGATTGCCATCGCCCATTATTTCATAATTAATGTTTTT
>CAYYBL010000125.1:0-2559 GCA_964470175.1 uncultured Lachnospiraceae bacterium
TCATTTTATGGGATTAATTGCAATTAATTATTTTCTTCGTAATCATCCATAAAATAATATTTCTTGCCATTATCAATATATCCTAAAAGCTGCCCTATGTTTACATTTTTTGTACTATTATAAATATTCATGTCAATTCTTTCATTTGTTTTTCGAAGTTCTTTTAGCAAGTTTTTAATTTCTAATCTTTTTGAGCCTTCTTGTCTAGACGTTACTTTACATGCACAATTTAAAAAAACTAAATTGAATTTATCCCTCCATTTAATTATATCTTCCTCTCTTACAAAATAAAGAGGTCTTATAAGTTCCATACCTTTATGATTTGTACTATGTAATTTTGGCATCATAGTTTCAAATTGGGCTCCATAAAACATTCCCATAAGAGCAGTTTCGATAACATCATCAAAGTGATGACCAAGTGCAATTTTATTACAACCAAGTTCTTGAGCTTTTCCATATAAACATCCTCTTCTCATTCTTGCACATAAAAAACATTGGTGATCAGGTCTAGTATCTACAATATCGAAAATATTTGAATCAAATATTTCTGCAGGGATATTAAGTCTCTTAAGATTTAATAATATTTGATTTCTATTTTTTTCATTATATCCTGGATCCATAATTAAAAATACAATATCAAACTTTACTTTACTGTGTTTTTTTAATTCTTGCATACATTTTGCAAGTAACGCAGAATCTTTACCTCCAGACATACATACAGCAATTTTATCACCTTCGTTTATCATTTTAAATTCTTGTATGCCCTTTATAAATCTACTCCAAATAGATTTTCTATATGTTGTAATAAGGCTTTGTTCAATTTCTTGTAGTTCAGTTAAATTTCTTTTTTCCATGTATTTCTCCAAAAATTAAATTTATTTTAGAACCATTTCAGCACAATCCCATATTTCATCTTGAAATCTATACGCATTCTTTTCTATATCAATAATCTTAAATCCAGATGATTTGTAGCATTCTATAGCACTTTTATTAACTGTAAAAACACCTAAGTTTATTTCTTCTGCACTAAATTCTTTTTTTGCATATTTAATAGCTTCATTTATTAATGCCTTTCCATATCCCATACCTCTAACTTTACTATCTACTATTATGAATCCAAGTCTAAATACAAATTTATTATCACCAGGATTTCTTAATATTAAATGTCCCACGACTTTTCCATTATCTTCCAAAATAAAAGGATAAAAATTGGATTTATTTTTACACTCTATATAATTATTATTAATATCAGAAGGTTTTATTGGGTAATTTTCATATCTATCAGCACTCCACAATCTAAATTCTCTTTCATTACTTATCCAACTTAAAATAATACTTGCATCATCTTCTTTATATGATCTAAATTTCATATTTAAATAACTCCATTTACTTTATTTGTAGTTTTATATCATAAAGGTGAAGAATATTCAATCTCTTTAATATACTTATTAATATTGGCAAATGCGAAGCTTTTTCCAATATTTTGAAAAAAACTTCGCATTTTTAAATATCAAAATGTCTTATGTGAGCTTATGATAGCCATATCTCCACTCTTGATACCGGACTGAACATATACAGTCTTCAAAGGTCTTGTACGCTTTTTGTATTTTTTCCCAATCATCACTTCTAAAACAATTTTCTCTTTCTTTTATTCCTTCATAAAGATGCTCAATGTCATAAATTACAACTTCTAATTGATAGAATAAATCTTTCATATCTTTTGGATTATATACTATATTTATATAATCACATAAAATTGCTTGTTCTACGTTACAAATAGTTTTATCGTTTCTAATATTACGAATTTTTATGAGTACGTTAGAAAAATCTGATGCAAGTGTGCAAAACCAATAGCCTGTAGTTACAATTTTCCTTTTCCAAAGACTAAATCTGATTTCTAATACAACTACTGCGAAAAAACAAATTATTATTACGAACCGCATATAATTGCACCTCCTATTAAATTTTGCTTATTATAATACATTTTTTACGATTTGGCAAATTTATTCATTCATAATCTCTTTCTAAATCACGATTACACTTTTTTGTTTTTCTTACAAAGAGATTTCTTATTGTATCTATCATAGCAAAATGTAAGTCTTTTTCTTCATACTCAGTTTGACCACAATTCATACAAATGGTTTCTCCTATTTTTTCATACCATTTTCCGCTTATTTCAAAAGACTCATGTACATGACCATGAAGTGTCATATATGGCTTTTTTAAACTTATGTAATTAGCTATTTCTCTAGATCCTATGACATCTCCATCTTTACACATATCAAGTCCAATACCATAAGGAGGATCATGAAATACAAAGATTCCTTTATTTCCTTGCTTTACTTCGGGTAAAGCATTAAGTAAATCTGCCATGTTTGGAACATGTATACTTCTATATTTTTCCCATTCTTCTTTAGAAATAAGTGTTCTACCTTTATTAATTTCAATTTGATCATGCCTTTGGATAGGATATGTCATCCCTTCTTCAACAGCAATTCTATTTTTTCTAAAAAATGGTGTATCTAATACTTCTGAAAGACCTATAAAACTTACATCTTC
>CAYYBL010000126.1:0-2531 GCA_964470175.1 uncultured Lachnospiraceae bacterium
CTTGAAGCTCTCTACGTCTATTTGTCTCTGATATAGCTTTTTCCATTGAATCAGTGAGTTCATCAGCATACATAATTACATGTCCATCTGTATTTCTTGCAGCTCGACCTATAGTTTGTATTAAAGATCTTTCAGAACGTAAAAATCCTTCCTTATCAGCATCCAAAATCGCAACTAATGAAACTTCTGGAATATCCAATCCTTCTCTTAAAAGATTAATTCCAACAAGTACATCAAATTCACCAATCCTTAGATCATGAATTATCTGTATTCTTTCAAGTGTTTTTACATCTGAATGCATATATTTGACTCTTATTCCAACATTTCTTAAATAGGCCGTAAGATCTTCTGCCATTTTCTTTGTAAGAGTAGTTACTAAAATCCTATTTCCTTTTTCTTCCTCAATATGAATTTGATCTATTAAATCATCAATTTGATTTTCTGTCGGTTTCACATATATTTTAGGATCTAAAAGTCCTGTAGGTCTTATAATCTGCTCTATAACATTTTCTTTTGAATGCTCTTTTTCATAATCTGCAGGAGTAGCACTTACAAAGATAGCTTGATTTATTCTTTCTTCAAATTCTTCAAACTTAAGTGGTCTATTATCAAATGCAGATGGAAGTCTAAAACCATATTTTACAAGTGACTCTTTTCTTGCTCTATCTCCATTATACATAGCTCTTACTTGTGGAATTGTTGCATGTGATTCATCCACAAGAAGTAAAAAATCATCTGGAATGTAGTCAAACAATGTATATGGTGGACTGCCAGCTGGCCTTCCACTTATATGTCTTGAATAATTTTCTATTCCTTGACAAAAACCAGTTTCTTTTAGCATTTCAATATCAAAATTTGTTCTTTCTTCGATTCTTTGTGCCTCAATCAATTTATTGTTTTCTTTAAAATATTTTATTCTTTCATCAAGCTCTTTTTCTATAGTAACAAATGCTCTTTCTAATTTTTCACTGCTCGTTACGTAGTGAGAATTTGGGAAAATCATAACATGTTCTCTTCTTGCTATTTTTTTGCCAGTAAGTGCATTTATTTCAGATATGCTTTCTATTTCATCTCCCCAATATTCTATCCTTATTGCTTCCTCTTCTTCGTTTGAAGGAAATATCTCAAGTACATCTCCCTTTGCTCTAAAAGTGCCACGTTTAAAATCCATCTCATTTCTAGTATATTGCATACTTATAAGTTTTTGCATTACTTTATTTCTAGATATTTCTTGTCCTGGTCTTAACGATACAATCATATGCTCATAATCTATTGGGTCACCAAGTCCATATATACATGAAACAGATGCAACTATTATGACATCTCTTGTTTCAAAAAGTGAAGCTGTAGCTGAATGACGAAGTTTATCAATTTCATCATTTATCGAAGCATCCTTTTCAATATAAGTATCTGATTGAGCGATATATGCTTCTGGTTGGTAATAATCATAATATGAAACAAAATACTCTACTCTGTTTTCAGGAAAGAACTCTTTAAACTCTGAGTATAGTTGTCCAGCTAGTGTCTTATTATGTGCTAAAACAAGTGTTGGTTTTTGTACTTCTTGTATTACATTTGCCATAGTAAATGTTTTACCAGAACCAGTAACACCAAGAAGTGTCTGGAATTTTTTTCCTTCCTTTATACCATCAGATAAATATTTAATTGCCTCTGGTTGGTCACCAGTTGGTTTATATTCTGAATGTATTTTAAACATAAATATCCTTTCATTATGACCACCATGGGTCAGAAAACGCTTGTAAATGTTTTTATTATTTTAGTTAATTAGTCTTTTTTGCAAATAATTATATATTTCATCGTACATTTCTTTTTTTGCAAAATAATCATTATGTCCTATTCCATCAAAAACTATAATCTTTTCTACACTATTAAAATGGTTCATTAACCTATCTGTATAAGATTTTTTTATTAATTTATCTCCAGTAGATGTAAATACTAATGGACTTACTGTAACTTTTTCAGCATACTCGTTAGATTTAAAATCAAATCTTTTCAAATATTTTAAAGGTCCATGAAAAATATTTAAAACACCGTTTGCTATACTTAAAAATTCATCATAAGGTGCAATCAATACTAGACCTGTAACATCTTTTTGAGAAGCCACATATGTAGCAACTCCTGTACCTATGCTATAAGACATAATAACTATATTATCTTTATCTGTACAATCTAATGATACTGCATAATTATATAGTGTAGTTCCAGTATCTAATATATTTTTCTCTTTTGGTCTGCCTTCACTTAGTCCATACCCCGGATAATCTACTACTAACATATTATATCCTTCAAAATATTTTAATTTATTTGTGGTAATTAATAAATTAACCAAATTAGAAGAGTTTCCCATATTAGGTAAATAATATAAAATTGTTGGAGATTTTTCCTCTTTTGAATTATTGTAAATAATCCAACCATGTAAATTTTCACCAAAACTGTTTTTTACAATGATTTCATTTACTAAACCTATTTCTTCATATTTTTTCAAGCTATTATAAGCATCTTCATCATGC
>CAYYBL010000127.1:0-2424 GCA_964470175.1 uncultured Lachnospiraceae bacterium
ATTCTGCAAGAATTTAAAGATGCTTATACAGTTCGTAAAGAACATATAGCAAAATTATATAAAGAAGTAAGAGAAATTAAGAGGCTAAACGTTTAAGTTTGCCTCTTCTTCATTATCTATATCATATCGTGGAAGTTCTGGAAGTTCACTTTCTGATGATATTCCAAAAGATTTTAAGAATTTATTTGTCACTTTATACATGCAAGGTTTTCCTGGTGCATCAAGTTTTCCATTTTCCTCTATAAGTTCATAATCAAGCAGCTTATTTATCATACTATCTGAACTTACACCCCTTATAAACTCTATCTGTGCCCTTGTAATATTAGGATTATATGCAATTATAGTAAGGACTTCTAACGCAGATGTTGAAATATTTACCTTAGATTTATTTTCAAAAAGTGGATGTATAAATTCATAATACTCTTTTCTTGTACATAACTGATATGCTTTGTTTAATTTCACAAGTTCAATACCACAATTTAAGTTATCATACTTCATTTTTAAATTAGATGCAATTTCATCAACTTCATTTTCAGGTATATTCAAAATATCTGAAATTTTTTTTGTGTTTACTTCTTTTCCTGAAGCAAAAAGTATAGCCTCCAAAATAGCTTCTTGATTTGAAAACTCCATTTATATCACCTCATTTTTTTACACATTAAAACATTTTTTTATTATATTGTCAATTTTTGTTTTATTTATCCTAACAATGTGATATACTTATATAAGTTTATAGATTTATTAAAATCTAAATTAAATATAGAGGAATATTGGGATGAAAAAAGAAACAAAAATAGACAGTTTTTCAAAACCAAATGATATCGATGATATAGAGGTTGTCATTGGAGACAACTCTGTACTAAACATTTCTGATGTAAAGGATTATATCAATTCTGTTAAACAACCAAAGGACGATACTCAAAAAAATAGTTCAATCATTATTCCAAAAGAAAAATTAAAGTCTAATGTAAAAGAAGAACATTCTTCAGGAATTATCAGAATACCTAAGGCTTTAAAATCTATAAAAAAGAAAAAAGTTATGGCTTCAAAAGATGAAGATAGCGACAAAAAAATAAAAGTGAAATCACACAAAAAACATAAAATAGACCCAGAAACCGGATTACCTATAAAGAAAAAGAAAAAAAAGAAGCATTTAGATTCAGATATAGAAATAAAAAAGAAAAAACATACTGACAATTAATTTGTCAGTATGTTTTTTAAATTTATAGTCTTTATATTTGTCCCATAAAAATCTTTCTTACTACACCCTGCTCTTCCGCCTCCAGCACAAGCACACGCACATCCTTTTCCACCAATTTTTCCTGAAAATGATGAGAAATCATCAAGTCTACTACGAGGCATATAATCTTCTCCCCAATATCTTCTGTATCCATATCCTCTATGTGAATCATATCCTCTTCCGAGTGAAAAAATGATAGAAATCACCGCATATGCAATACAAACACTTACTAATGAAAAGCCAACTTTTATAAGTGAATTCATAGCATTTTCGACTTGCTCCACAGATCCCATACCAAATGTTGAAGAAAACATTGGCAAATTGAATGCAGAACTAAAATGACTTACTGTTTTTGTAATGTCTTCATCTGTAATTGGAATTATTTCCTCTTTTGTAGATGTTTTTGTGAGTTTAAAAGTACTTTCTGGATATGTTACATTTAAGCTAAGCTTTTCACCTTTTTTTAGTTTATCTTTCCATACATAATATCCATCAGAATCAATTTCTTTTGAACTAGCATCAAGGACATCTTTTGAATTCCAAAAGACTTTTATATCTTTCACTTCTATTTCATCAAACCATCCTGGTGTATAAGAATATCTCACAATACTATTATTCACTGTACATATATTTTTCTGATGAATTGAAAATTTAAAATTAATTTTTCTCAAGCCATCACCTGGATTCCTAAAATATACTAAAAGAATAGCTGGATTTGTCTTATCTTTTTCAATTTTAGCAATATTAGAAGTTAATACTCTAATTGAATCATAATGTTCATTTGGTACCCCAATCTTAACCACATCAAGATATGTGCTATTTTTATCAAGAATTTCCCATTCTATATCATACGTTATATCAAGCGTAGCATCATTTCTAGGTTCCACTGTTATATAATACTTATTTATTCTATCTATATCATTTGAACCAAAACCCAAAAAACCATACGAATTATTTGTAAAGAGTAAGAATACAACTATTAGCAAATAAAATATTTTTCTTTTATTTCTTTTCATTTTTCTTACCTCCTCTAAGTGGACAAGTAAGATTATTCTTAGCAGATTGCATCCTAATTTTTTTACATTTTGGACTTTCCCATATATGCTTCCATTTTTTCTTCAAAATGTTTCCAAGTGATGCGTTTTTTCCAAGCCAGCTTTGACATGGTACTACATTTCCATCTG
>CAYYBL010000128.1:0-2420 GCA_964470175.1 uncultured Lachnospiraceae bacterium
CTCTTCTAAATTTATAAATACTTTGTTTTACATCCCCTACCATAAAAATGTTGTTATCTCTAGAAATAGTTCTAAGTATATATTCTTGAACTTCATTACTATCTTGATATTCATCTATAGCAACTTCTTCATATTTTTCTCTGTACTTCTTTGCAACTTCTGAAGGTACTTTATTTCCATTTTCATCTCTCTTTATTAGTATTTTAAGAGCAAAGTGCTCTATATCATTAAAATCAAAAATATTTTTTTCTCTCTTCTTTTTAGCAAATCTTTCATCAAACTTTATTATTACTTTACCCAAAATACTTATTACTTCATACATTTCATCAATATCTTTAAAAATACTTTTTGAGTCTGCATAAATATACTTTCGAAGTATACTATCCTTTGTTCTGAATGGTTTTGTACAATCATCTCTTATACTTTTTGCTTCTTCCTTTAGGTTGCTTACAATTTTTTTATCTGTTGGCCACTTACCAAATTCAAATTTTTCAGAATAACTAAATACATCATCCCACGAACTACATGAAGCATCATATAGTCCTTGTAATGTCATAATTTCGCCATCTATAAATGATGTATATTTCTCAAGCTCATATTCCTTTTCAAGCTTATTTCTAATTCCCTTCATAGTATCAATAGAGTTTAATGTTTGAGCTTTTATGTGATTTAAAATAATCTTCCCCCATTTAGTTTCACCAAAATCATTGTTACTATCTGCATTTTTAAGATCTGAAATCTTTTCAAAAAGCCATTCGTTTGGAAACGGCATGGCTTGCATATATTTATATATATTCAAAATAAGTTCTTTTAGATTATCATCGCCTCTATAACCAGTATAAATATTCACAAGTCTTTCAAATGACTTATCTTCATTTTCATAAAGTTCTTCAAAAAGGTCTTCTAATACTTCATATTTTAGAAGTACATTCTCTTCCTCACTCGAAATTCTAAAATTTGCAGATATATCTATCTCAAAAAAATTATTTCGAATTACATCTAAACAAAAAGAGTCTATCGTGCATATATGCGCCTTACTAAGAAGTGTAATTTGTCTTTGAAGGTGATTGTATGTTTTATCATCATCTTCTTTACTCTTTTCAAGTTCATCTAGTTTTTTGTATATGGCTTCGAGTACTCTTTCTCTCATCTCGGCAGCTGCGGCATTTGTAAATGTAACTACAAGAAGTTTGTCTATATCTATTTTATCCTTAATTATTTTTTGAATAATTCTCTCAACCAAAACAGCAGTCTTGCCACTACCAGCAGCTGCTGCAACCAAAATATTATTTCCTTTTTCATAAATTGCTTTTTCTTGTTCTTCTGTCCAGTCCATAATACCTCACTTCAAATAAACTTTTTCTAAAATAAAAGCATTATTGTCTTTATAAAACCATAAATATATACTATGAAAATAAATACATACATTAAACATATATACATATAGTATGCAATATTCTTTAGTAGTTTATTATTTGTCATTTTATTATACATTATAATAAATATTACAAGTAATAGTACTCCCACAACTGAAATAAAAGCATATTTTCTCATATAACTTATATCATACCAGATTTTTATATCATTTGTCCCATCTTCCAATTGTACACTCATAAAGCCTAAAAGCGCTCTGTCAACATTTTTACTTTCTCCATTTATTGTCATTTTCATATGATCATCATAAGCAATTGGAATAAACAATTTCTCACCTTTTGTACATTTTTCTGCATTTATATTTATCTCATTTTTATAAGTATTAAATGTCACTTCTTCACTTTTATAATCAAATAATTCTGTATACTTATTATAATCTAAAAGCGCAAATATAAGATTATCTTTATTAACATTATCAGATGTTAGAGAAAACTTTATATCTACATTTTCATTTTCATAATAACCTAAATCCAATATACCATTTAAAGCAAACTCTGGATAATATTTGTTATATTCTTTATCAAAATTCACTCCTGATAAATCAAATTTTTCCCCATTCACATATATGTTAGTTATAAACTCCTTAAAGTATGGTATATATAAATATAATTGTTTTTTACCCATTACAACAAGTTTAAGTTGCCCAATTTTATTTTCATAATCTAAATCAATTTTATTCGAATCAATCTTTTCAAGGATATTTCCATCTTTTTCAAACATGGTTTGATATATACTATTTTGATAATCATATGCATCCATCTCAGCTTCTTTTTTTAAAGGTATATTTTTATATTTAGTGATGTATGGTAGTCTGTATTTATACTTGTATAAATTTATGTTATCAAATGAATTTAATTTCTCATATGCAACTGTATTCAATTCCTTATCTGAAAATGCATATCCATATCCAATCAAAGCATCTGAAAAAACAGTTCCACCATTTCCAGCTATTTCTGTACTCTCAGAAACAGAATATCCCAAATCTA
>CAYYBL010000129.1:0-2374 GCA_964470175.1 uncultured Lachnospiraceae bacterium
GAAAAGCATGTTGGTGTTCCAACGGATACAATTACTTTAAATGGATATTCAGCAAATCCTACTCAAGTGGCCAATTGGCTTAAAGAGGCGAAACTTGCTTTTGAAACATGTGGAGTTGAAAATTCAAGATATGAATCATTAGAAAAAGAAAAGAAAGACTTACTTGCATTACAAAGAGGTGTTTTTGCCAAAACAGATTTAAAAGCAGGAGAAATATTAAACATAGAAAATACCTATTTTGCATTTCCACGTGAAGAAGAGCAAATAATAACAGCCAATTTTACTAAATATAATAAAATTGTATTAAATAAAGATATTGAAAAAGATAAGCCAGTATTTTTAAAAGATGCAAGCATTACTAATTCTAGAAATGATATTCTAAGTGCAGTAAAAAAAGTATTAGCAGTATTGAAAGAAAGTAATGTTGTAGTTCCAGAGGGAAGTGAACTTGAGATTTCACATCATTATGGGATTGAAAAATTTGATAGATATGGTTTAGCTATGATAAACTATGTGAATCGTGAATATTGTAAGAAGATATTAATAGTTTTACCTGGACAAGAAAATCCAACTCATTATCATAAAGAAAAAGAAGAAACGTTTATTATTGATTTTGGAGAATTAGACGTTGTTTTAGAGGGAAAAAATGAAGTACTAAAAAAGGGTGAAACTAAAACTGTGGAAAGAGGAATTAAGCATAGTTTTTCTTCAAAAACAGGATGTGTGTTTGAAGAAATATCAACAACACATATCAAAAATGATTCTTATTATGATGATATTGATAAATTTGTAAGCCCAAGAAAAACTGTAGTTTATATTACAAAAGATATGATTGAAAATATATAAAAATAGAGATTGGATAAAAATGAAAAAAATATGTATATTTGATTTTGATGGTACTTTGGTAGATACATTTACAGATGCAGGAATTTACTATAACAAAGCTTTAGAAAAATACGGATTTCCTATCCATGAATTAGAAGAATATAAATATCTTATGGGAGGAAGTCTAGAAGAAGTAGTTACAAGAATTTTACCAGAAGAAGAAAGAACGAGAGAAAATATAGAAAATGTCAAGAATGAGTATTGGTCAACATATCCTAATTCAAAAAAAGAAAAAACGTTACCATATGAAGGCATTATAGATTTGCTAACCAAGTTACAGCAAAATAATATTAAGCTTGCAATTAATACAAATAAAAAGCAATATATGGTTGAAAAATTATGTGAAGAATTATTTCCAAATATTACTTTTTCAGTAATTGCAGGTAATAGTAATGAATATCCACCAAAACCGGATCCTGCTGGAATTGAAATGATTCTACGCAAATGTAATTGTAAAAAAGAAGAATGTGTTTATATCGGTGATAGTAAGTATGATTTTGAAACTGCTAAGAATGCAAATACAGATGCAATCTTGGTTACATGGGGAGCATATAAGAAAGAATATGAAACAATAGATGTAGTCACGTTTGTAGCAAATAAGCCATATGAAATTGCAGAATATGTTTTATAGAAAGGAAGGAAAAAATGAAAAACGAAGAATTAAAAAGGGATGAGGCAACTAACAGAAACTACCTAAAGGAAACGAAGCCATTAGTTTATGATAAAGTAATCAAATTTAAGGAAAAATATGAAAGAGGAGAAAGTATTGCAATAATTCAGCTTCAATATGATTATCATTGCAATATGAAATGTGAGCATTGTTCTATTAGAGATTTTCAAAAGCCAAAGAGTGCTAGAAAATTAACTCCTGCGGATGTTGCTGATATTGCTAGACAAGCGGATGAATTAGGATTAGCAAGATTTGTTATCTCAGGTGGAGAGCCAACTGTTTTTCCTGATTTAAAAGAAATTGTTGAAGCAATTAACCCACAAAAATTCTTTATAAATTGTGATTCAAACGGTTTTTTGCTTGCTAGTAGAGCTAAAGAACTTAAAGAAATGGGAATTGATAGAATTCAATTAAGTATTGATAGTTTAGATGAAAAAGCACATGATGAATTTAGAAGAACACCAGGAGCTTTCAAAAAAGCGTTAGAAGGAATTGAAGAATGCAAGAGAGTCGGATTAGGACTTTATGTTCAAACTGTAGTTACAAAGCAAAGATTACATTCAGAAGAGTTTATAAACTTCTTGGAATTCTTTAATGGCAAAGGAATTAATGTTTTTGTTTCTTTTGCAAAACCAGTTGGAGCTTGGGCTGGTAACTTCGATTCAATGATTGATAGAGATGACTTAAAGTTTATGAATGAATTGGAAAAGAAATACAAAGTATTTACACACTTAACTCCTGGATATGGATTAAATATGGGATGCATTTCTGTGAAAGGAATGATATCTATTACTGAATATGGTGATGTCTTGCCATGTC
>CAYYBL010000130.1:0-2366 GCA_964470175.1 uncultured Lachnospiraceae bacterium
GCTTTTCTGATCTTGCTCATGAACTTGATAAGGTAAATTTAAACATCCTTACACCGATTGATGCGCTAAATACACTTGCTAAATTAAAGGAAATGTTGAATTAAGCATGTAGGTTCAATTGACATAACACAGAAATTATGATATACTCTTTCTGTATTCTATTTATGTAAATTGAGTGCTTAAAAAAATAAATAATATTATAAATAGGATATAATCTAGGTTGTATCCTATTTTTTATCGATATAGATGAGGAGGTGAGAGAAGTGAGTTTTTATAAAGAGTTTAATTTTGATTATTTTGAAATGATTAATAATAATCCAAATTATGAAAAGTGGCTTAAAGACAAATATGAATCTAATGTAGATGTTATTGAAAACTATAATAAGCTTGAAGAATATAGATATCATCTACTATTTCAAAATATGCAAAAAATAAAAATATATGAAGAATACATAAAGCAGATAAATAAAGATATAAAGATATACAAATTACTAAAAGTCATAAATGATGATAAGCTACTTAGAGATAATTTTATAAGATCTTTAAAGAAAATTCAAAATAATGATATTGAATCATATTATGATGATAAAGAAAAACTTGGAAAATATGCATATTCATATTATTATGAATTTGATCTTTATAAAGACATATTAGATAAAATGGAAAAAGCTTCTCAAGGAAAGGTTCCTCAGAAAAAAGAATTAGGCTCTACAAATAGGTGTTTTCAAAGTTATGAGTTCTTTCAAACTACAGCAAAACTTTTGGCAAAAGATGATATTAGTTCTGTAAATAGTAAAATAATAGATATTACAAAAAAGGAAGAAGTAGAAAGAAACTTAAAAGAAGTAAAGGCAAAGTCGACTATTAATAATGAATTATTTGATGATTTAAGTTCTTTATATGTGAAAATTTCTAAATTAGAAAAAGAATATGGACATAATTTACATGATGAATCTGAAATAATTAAAAAAGAGATAAAGTATATACAGCTCGCGATAGTAGATATGATGACGCTTGGACAAAAAATGAAACATTATATATTATCTAATGCGGATATAGATGCAGAATTTGATTTTGATTTTGATTTTTAAAAATATTGAAGCCTATAAATTGTAGGCTTCTTTTTTTGTATTACATAATGACCCATTTTGTTCTAAAATTTAATATATTCTTATTATTATTGTAATTGTATTTTGAGTAAAATAAGGATATTATTTATCATGTATTGAAAGGAATAAAATGAAAATTAGTAATAAGGTAAAAATTATTTTAATCATTATATTATCTGTAATTTTGGTAAGCATTCTTGTTTTATTAGTGAAAGATAAATTCAAAGATAGATCTTATAATAAATTTAAAGATTATGTTTCTAGTGGACATGAAAAGATTATTAAACCAGATGTTGAAAAAATTGAAAATAAACCAGATACGATTTATTATATTTATGATAATTACATAGTGGAAAGAAAAAATCAAGTTTCCTTTGGTAAAGATGAACCTGATTTAAAGGAGAGGGGATCTATTGTGTTTTATTATTATAAAAAACATGAAGATGAATTTAAAAGCTGGAAAGAATCGGGATATAAAGATATAGAAGAAATAATTAAAAAAGCTGATTCGAAAAAAGTTTATGCTCAGTATGAAATAAAAAAATAGTCTTTACTTATTATGTAAAAAATGCTATAATGCGGGTGAAAAAGAGAGGTATTTATGGAATTTCATATAGGTACAAAAAAGCCTAATAAAAAAACTCTTGTTTCTTTTCAATTATCGACTTTGATACTTATACTTTTAGCAATAGTAGTTATGGTAATTGTTATTTCAAATATTAAGAAAAGAGTTTCAAGTGTTGCAAAAGAAAATGAAGATGTTAAAGAGATTGCAGTTTCAGATTCATTTTCAAGAGATGCAGAAGTCACATCAAGAAGTTTAGATGAATCAAGAAGAGAAGATGCTCAAGAAGATGCAGCTAACGAGAATGAAGAAGTAGCCGATACGAATATACCTATAGAGCAGGTTACAACTCAGGGAGAAAATCTAAGGTCGATAGAAATTGATGCAGAAGTTATAGAAGAAGATAATAATGAAGAGTTACCTACAGAGGAAATAGCTCCATCTACTCCAATAGATCAAGTAAAAATATCTATTGATATGGATCTTACAGTAAGAACAGGTTTATCAAGAGAAGATTTTATGGCCCTTATGGCAAACATGTCTGAAGATACATCAGGATTTTTTGAAGAGAATGCGGGACTTATATATGATAAATGTGAAAAGTATAGTTTAAATGAAATATTTTTTGTAGGACTTATTTCTGCAGAATCAGGATGGAACATTGCTGGAAATCATAGAAGAACACATAATTA
>CAYYBL010000131.1:0-2314 GCA_964470175.1 uncultured Lachnospiraceae bacterium
TTAACTATGTTCCAATCTACCCTATTTAGGCCACGTGATGCTCCAACTCCCATAATAGCAGTAGTTTTTGTATGGGTTGTACTTACTGGTATTCCAAATAAACTAGAAAACAACATACAACATGCTCCTGCAAGGTCAGCTGCAGTTCCTTGATACGGTTCAAGTTTTACCATATTCATTCCAACTGTTTTTATTATCTTATACCCTCCTATTGATGTACCAATTGTCATAGTAGCAGAACATAAAATCATAAGCCATATCGGTATTTCAAATGTTTGAGTTTCTGTAATACCATTTGCAAGTGCTAATGCCATCAAAAAAATACCCATAAATTTTTGACCATCTTGTGCACCATGCATAAATGCAACAAGTGCTCCACCAGATACTTGCGCTTTTTTAAAAAATGGAATAGTTTTTCTCCTATCCATATGCTTACATACTTTTTCAATCAGTTTATTTATCAAAAAGCCTAAACAGAAGCCCATAACTGTAGAAATGATAAGGCCATATATTACTTTTTTCCATTCATAAAAGTTTATTCCAGATATTCCTTTTTGCACTGCTATAGCTGCACCAGAAATACCTGCTATAAGTGCATGACTTTCACTTGTAGGTATTCCAAAATACCATGCAAGTATTGCCCATGAAACAATTGCCAAAAGTCCCGCACATAGTGCTATAAGTGCTTCATATGCATTATCTCCAAAATTTACTATATTATATATAGTCTCTGCAACCGTAGCACTAATAAATGTCATTACAAACACACCAAGAAAATTAAAAATAGCAGCCATAATAATTGCTTTTTTTGGAAAAATTGATCTTGTAGAAACACACGTAGCTATTGCGTTTGGTGCATCAGTCCAACCATTTACAAGTATAACTCCTAAAGTTAGCATACTGATAATTATAAGAGTAGGATTATGAATGAGTTGATTTAAATAATTTTGTAAAGTAAGTTCCATATTTAAAACCACCAATGTATATTATTTTATATTCTTTAATTGATTTCGTATATATTTAAATACCTTATCTATTCCTTTATTATAGGAAATTAATAAAGTCTGTTTGCTTTTACCTTGTTCTATATATTTTATGTATAAAAACTCACTCGCATTATTTGAAAATACATAAAAATTTCCTGAAATAAACCCTGGTGATTGTAGCACCTCTTGAGTTAATATCTTCTTCTCCATTGCTTCTTTAATTCCATATTCGGAATTTGTTATTATTCCACAATCTAAAACTTCACTATATAGAATATCCATTGTACCATCTTCATACTCAATGGAGATCTTTTCCTTAGTAGTTCTTACATTGCAATGCATTCCTTGAAATTTGTTCTGAGTACAAATAGAACTAACATTTTCCACATATACTTCATCATCATTATCTATTTTCTTTTTTTTAAAAAAATCAAACATATTATTTCTCCAAATTTTAAATCACTTTTTTTAATATATCATATTTAATTTTTTTATTAAAGTATTATTTTTATTAGTTTTAAAAAAATAGAATTCCACGTTTTTAAACGTTTATTATTACTTTGTTGCGAAAATGCCAAATTTGTGATAAAATCTATTTAATCTAGTTAATCCTAGGTTTTTAGTTGTACTTCTTATTTTCGTAACTATTTAACTTGTTAGCATTAATTAATATTTAGGAGGTAGAATTATGGCAGAAGAAAAAACTGATTCTGGAAACGAACGGCTAAAAAATGCAAGATTACTCACAAAAGAGGAAATTAAAGAAAAATGTTCCTCAAATAGTGATTCATTCGTGAGTTCTTTCATTAGCAGGGTTGTCAACGATGGATTTGATATTTTATACATCGAAAAAATAGATGAAATTGAACAGAAAAAAGAATTCCACCTGTACAATTGGTCTATATATGTGAGAGGAATCTCTTGGTATCTGTATCATACTTTTCCTGACAACATTGTAACTGGCGGTTATGTGTTTGATTCTGAAACAAACGAATTATATGCCGCAGTCAAGCAAAAAGATAAAAATTAAATCTGCCAATAAGACTCTGCCGGTATTTAACCGGTAGAGTCTTTATTTCTGCTTACGTATCTTCCCCATCTATAAATAATGCCCATAGCTTCTCTATGAGCATTATTTTTGGCTGGGGTAGTTAGATTCGAATACTCCTTCGAGTACTTCCTCGCTTCGCTCAGGGCGCCACGCAGCTTCGCCCTCATTTCTGCTTACGTATCTTCCCCATCTATAAATAATACCCATAGCTTCTCTATGGGTATTATTTTTGGCTGGGGTAGTTAGATTCGAATACTCCTTCGAGTACTTCCTCGCT
>CAYYBL010000132.1:0-2269 GCA_964470175.1 uncultured Lachnospiraceae bacterium
TGTTCTACAGAGAGGGTTCATCTTTTTACTATCGTTCGTCGACCCCCATAGTTTCCATCAACGGAACTATCTGATGGAAACAACAAACCGCGTGGGCTGCTGCCCATGCGGTTCTTTCGTTATCTTCTCCTCTATTTTACAAACAAAACTGAACTGTTTTAAACATTCCAATCAAAAAGAAAATCCATGCAAATACATAAATAATTCTAAACTCTTTTTTATCTTTCTTAAACCTTGAAGTAACTAGAAAGAAATATCCAAGCAGAATTGATGCAATAGGTATGCTGTAATTAATATAATCTTTAGTGCTTAAATCAGAAAATCTTGGAAAAATCTTTATTACAAATGGTGCTAACATTACTATTATTCCAACTGTTAAATGAATAAGTGGCATTAATCCTATATCGCGATTGGAAAATGCAATCATAGAGAAAATAAAAAAATACTGGCCAAATAGAATAACTGCTACTGAAATATTAATAGCAGAAAATATCATCATTCCAATTATTGATGCAATAAACCACGTAAGAAATACTACTCCAAGTATTGTTTCAAATGCTTTTCCCCTATTCTTTTTCTTACCATTTCCTTTTTCTTTAATCACTTCTTCTATTTCTTCTTTTTCCATATCTAATCCTCTATAAATAAAGTTCTCATTTATTATATCTATAAATAATTATATAGTCAAAGAAATCTTGACATGTTGACCCTCTTAATAAAAACAGCATATGGTGATTAATAAAAAGTCCTTGAATTTCAAGGACTTTTTTATTCTTTATTAATTAATAGCTGTACCATTTACATATAATTTATATCCATTAAAGTTAATATTACTATTAGATGAATCTGCATTTTCAAATGAAGTTATATAAGTATCTCCTGTTAAAGTCATACTTGAAGAACTATCTAAACTTAAAGATATTGTTTTTGCTGTATTATCTCCATTTATAATTCCAGTATATTTACTTCCATCTGACAATTTTATAGTTAATGTAGAAATGCTATCCACAAAAATATCACCTTCTATTACTTGATTATTTGCATTTAATGTTACATCTCCACCATTTGAACCAGATTTTCCCCATTTTCCAGCTTGTATTCTTAAAAAACCTCCTTCAGGATCATTATTAACTATTTTATTATTTGTAAGTGAAATTGTTGCTTTTGTGTTTGTTACAAATATTGTGTCTCCCTTATTTGTTGTAATTGTAGAATCTTTCGCTGTAAATGAAGCAGTTCCTTCATCTGCATCTCCAGACATTGATTGATAAAGGAATATGTTTTTATATGTTTCAGAATTACCATTTAATGATGTGTTCGTATCTGTTAAATTAACATTATTTAACGTAATTGAGTTTTTTCCTTCAACAACTACTCCTTCTGATTTTGTTGATATTAATGTTGCATCATTTACAGTTATATCAGCTGTTGAATATATTGCAGGTGAACCTACTCCATTAGCTGTATAGTTTCCTCCATTTACAGTTAAAGTTCCTCCGCCTCTATCACTTCTAATAGGTGCTGATGAGTTTCCTTCTGTTTCTGCTGTCACATTATTTGCTGTTAAAGTTCCTCCACCAGTTACCATTATTGCTCCTGAATTGTTACTTGTTGTTTTAATTGTTGTATCAGTAATATTTATAATTCCATTTGAATATGAAAATACACCGTTTGCATGTGAACCATTTGTCGTTACAGTTCCTCCATTAATATTTAATGTGCCTTCTTTTATTAAAACTGCTGCATTAGTTCCATAAAAATCAGAATTATCTCCATCAGAATCTCCTGTTTTAGTAATTGTTGGATTTGAAATAGTAGATGTTCCTCCCGTTACAAGTAAAGCATTTTGTGAACTTTCCTCTGAAAAATAGCTTTCTCCATTGTTTGTCGTATCACTTGAAATTTCTATTGCTCCTGTATGTGATACATCACTATTTCCACCAGGTTGTCCTCCTGGTCCTCCTTCACTACCATCTGACAAATCTTTCGGCATACCCATATTTGAACCATGCATATCAGTATTTGGTATAATAGTATCATCTCTTACATATAAAGCAATTATTATACCTAAAATAATTACTAATACAACCATAATTATTATTTCTATTATAGTATTCTTTTTCATATTAAAACTACCTCCTAATTTTTTTCAATAATCAGTTTTAATTATTGTAAATTAAGTATATTGAAAAAACATTAAAAAAAGCAGAAATTTTGAAGTGAACCCCTTTTAGTTCACAATAAATAAAAAAGCAGAATATGGTAGAAT
>CAYYBL010000133.1:0-2269 GCA_964470175.1 uncultured Lachnospiraceae bacterium
GATCCAATATCTAAACCTACGTTTAAAGTTTCCATATCATTTTCCTTATTAATATTTTCCATAGTTATATCACGTTTTTCTTTAAAATTCAACTAAATATGGATTAAAAGCTTGATAAAAAGAAGTATTTATGATATAAGATGAATTATGTCAATCGACGATTCTACATTATGTATACAATAATAGTCGGAAATGGGTGTGATACATATAGATAATAAAATCGAAAATATAATTAAAAATAAAAAAATTGATATAAAAAATAATGAAAAAATAGATGATTTGCAATACAATGGACTTTACATAATTCAAGACAGAAATAAGTTTTGTTTTGGCATAGATAGTATTTTAATTACTGATTTTGCAAAGGATATAAAGAAAAATACAAGTTTAATGGATATTGGATCAGGAACAGGAGTTATATCGATTCTTTGTCAAAAAAAATATAATTTAAGTAATGTCGTAGGTGTTGAGATTCAGAAAGATATGGCAGAAATGTCTAAAAGGTCAATTATGTTAAATAATTTGGAAGACAATATTTCGATATTAAATTGCAATATAAAAGATGTTTTAAAATATGTAAATAAAAATTCATTTGATTATGTGATAACAAATCCACCATATAAAAAGAAGAATGAAGGTATAAAAAATACAAGTGTAAACAAATTAATTTCAAGACATGAAATAGAGTGTGACTTGAATGATATTTTGGAAAATAGTTATAAAGTTTTAAAAGATAATGGAAGCATATATATCGTTCATAGGCCTGAAAGATTAGTAGATTTGCTATATCAGTTAAGGTTATGTAAACTGGAACCGAAGAAAATTAGATTTGTATTTTCAAAATATAATGAAAGCCCCGTTTTAGTTCTGGTTAAGGCCACAAAAAATGGTGGAAGCTTTTTAAAGGTTGATAAAAACCTTGTGATTTATGAAGAAGATGGAAATTATACTGATGAAATTTTAGAAATTTATGGTAAAAACCATAATTCCGAAGTATTTGAGTAAAAAAGGAGGTTTGAGTTAACATAACTCGAGGTTTTATTAATGAAAGGAAAAATTTATTTAGTAGCAACTCCGATTGGAAATCTTGAAGATATAACAATTAGAGCGTTGGATGTATTAAAAACAGTTGACATAATTGCCGCAGAGGATACAAGACATACACTTGGTTTGCTCAATCATTTCAATATTTCTAAGCCGTTAATAAGTTATTATAAAGAAGTAGAAATAAAAAAGAGTAATATTTTAATTGAAAAATTATTGGAAGGCTTGAATGTTGCTATAGTGTCTGATGCAGGGACACCGGCCATTTCAGACCCTGGAGAAGAAATTGTAAAAAAAGCGATAGAGAATGATATCGATATTATTCCTATACCTGGTGCGTGTGCCTTTATTAATGCACTTATTTCTTCAGGATTAAGTACTAGGGAATTTATGTATTTAGGCTTTTTACCATTTTCCAAAAAAGAAAAAAAAGAAAAGTTAGAAGAAATAAAATATGATAAAAAAACAATTATTTTGTATGAAGCACCCCATAAATTACTTGATACATTAGAAAGTATTTCTAAAATTTTGGGTAATAGAAGAATTGTTCTTGCTAGAGAATTAACTAAAATACATGAAGAATTTGTAAGAGGATATGTTGATCAAATAATTAGCAATTTAAGTGATATAAAAGGTGAATATGTAATAATAATAGAAGGAAATACTGTTACAAAAAAGGAAATTGAAATTTGCGAATTAAATAAAAGTAGTTTAGAAGAGCATTATTCATTTTATGAAAAAAAAGGTTTAACAAAAAAAGATATTATTAAGAGGATTGCAAAGGATAGATGCGTAAGTCATAATGAAATTTACCAATATTTTTTGAAGAATTAATAATATATTTTTTGTTAAGAATGTTGAAAAAATGAATATTAGATGATATATTATGTAGGAATATATTTATAAGGAAGATTTTGTATGAGTAAAGGAAGAAGGATAAAAGAATCAGAGAAAATTAATAAAAAAAAGGTTCTTTTTATTTTAATCACAGTTGTAGTTATTGTAATGATAGTCCTTTCTTTAAAAGATTTACTTACTCCTAAATCAAACGTTAAAGAAGTAAAACCACAAATTACATATTTTTCTGTAAATGAGAATGGAAAATGGGGAGTAATAGATAATCAAGGAAATCAGATTATAAATTGTGATTATTCAGATAAGATTTCTATACCGAATCAAAATAAGCCTATATTTATATGTGTCATTGGAACAGACTATATAAATG
>CAYYBL010000134.1:0-2268 GCA_964470175.1 uncultured Lachnospiraceae bacterium
GATATCAATATGACTCATCAAATATTGAAACACTTGTAATTTCAAATTCAAATGAGTCAAATGTTATAAATCTATATTATACCTTGAACGCAGCAAATATAGATTATGGTTATATTGTAAAATATCGTGAAAAGAATACTGGTGAAGTAATTCGTGCTAACAAAGTCGTAAGCTTGACAGCTCAAGAAACAATTTACGCAGTAAACGAGAAGATTGACATAGATGGATATACATATGATAGTAGCAGTAGCGTATCAATTGTAGCTGATAATACAATTGCTGATAATATATTGATATTGTATTATACAAAAAGTTCTGGTCAAGAAGAAACATATAGTTATATAGTAAATTATTTGGATAAAGGCACAAATACAGCTATAAAAGCTTCTAAAGTGGTTAGCGGAAATGTTTTAGGAAGTGTAATAGTTGAGTCAGATGAAATAATCAGAATAAGAGGATATATATATGATTCAATAAGTGCTGATGTGCTTGTAATATCTGATGATGAATCAAGAAACTATATTAATATTTATTACACAAAAGATGACAATTATGTGGAAACATATAGTTATAAAGTTAAGTATTTTGATATAGATAGTGGAATGGAAATCGCTCCAGAGAAGGTCGCATATGGACAAGAAGAGGGAATGATTATCTATGCAAGTGCAGAAATAATAACTATAGATGGATACACTTATAATTCATCTGATTTAGATAACATAATTATTAGTAATCAGGAAGATCAAAACATATTAAATCTATACTATAAGCTTAATGCAAATAGTATAGAATATGGATATATTGTAAGATATCTTGAAAAAGATACAGACGAAGTGATTCATGCTAATAAAGTAGTAAGTTTGGCTTCAGAACAGACAGTATTTGCTGAAAATGAAAAGATTAATATAACTGGTTATACATATGATAGTAGCAGTAGCGTGTCAATTGTAGCTGATAATACAATTGCTGATAATATATTGATCTTATACTACACAAAGAATTCAGGTACAGTAGAAACATTTAGCTATACTGTAAATTATCTAGAAAAAGATACAAATAGAGTATTAAGAGCAGCAAAAATTACAGCAAATATGCTAGAAGGAACTATTATTGAATCAGCAGATGAGATAGTTGCAATTGAAGGATTTACTTATGATTCGACAAGTAAGGATAGACTTACTATCTCAGATGATAATTATGAAAATGTAATTAATATCTATTATACAAAGAATGATGTAATAGGAGATACTTATAGCTATACAGTAAATTACTACGATGCAGATAGTGGTGACATGATAACACCTGCAAAGATAGTAAATGGATTAGAAGAAGGAACATTAATAAATGCTGCAAATGAAATAATACAGATAAATGGATATAAGTATGATTCATCAAGTGTAGATGGATTAACTATATCAACATCAAATGAATTAAATGTAATAAATCTATATTATAAGCTAGATGTAGCAAACATAGAGTATGGATATGTTGTAAGATATATTGAAGAAAGTACGGGTGTAGTATTACATGCAAATAAAGTAGTAAGCTTAAGCGGAGAAACTACTATAAACTCTTCATCAGAAGACTTAGCAGTCAGTGGATATACTATAACAAGAAGAACTCCAAACAGATTGACAGTAGATAGTACGATAGAGGATAACATTATAACAATTTACTATGAGAAAAACGGTGAATATGAAGAAAAATATAGTTACACTGTAAATTATCTAGAAAAGGGTACAAATAGATTACTTAGAGCATCAAAAGTAGTAGATAATAATGAAGTTGGAAAAGTAATATATGTAAGTACAGAAGTAGAAATTATAGAAGGTTATACATATGATTCAGTAAATACAGATGCATTAATTATTACAGATGACAACTCAAAGAACGTTATAAATATATACTATACAAAGAATTCTGGATATGTAGAAACATATAGCTATACAGTAAATTACTATGACATGGATAGTGGTGAAAAAATATCACCAGAGAAGGTCGTATCTGGAATAGAGAAGGATACTATAATATATGCAAATGCAGAAGTAATAGATATAGATGGATATATATATGACTCATCAGATAAAGAAAATATAGTAATA
Source organism: uncultured Lachnospiraceae bacterium (assembly GCA_964470175.1). GTDB lineage: Bacteria > Bacillota > Clostridia > TANB77 > CAG-508 > Scatovivens. The sequence continues at coordinate 2,103 of CAYYBL010000134.1, forward strand.
AGTGAGATTATAGGTTGGAATACAATAAATCTATACTATAAACTTGATGTAAATGGCGTTGAATATGGATATATTGTAAGGTATCTAGAAAAAGATACAGATGAAGTGATTCATGCTAATAAAGTAGTAAGTTTGACTTCAGAACAGACAGTATTTGCAGAAAATG
>CAYYBL010000135.1:0-2152 GCA_964470175.1 uncultured Lachnospiraceae bacterium
ACGCTACTTTTGATGGTGCTATCATCTCACCACTATCTACATCATAGTAATTTACTGTATAACTATAGGTATCTCCTATTATATTATTCTTTGTGTAGTAGATATTTATATAGTTATTTGAATTATTGTTTGTAATTACTAGATTTTCTGTACTTACAGAATCATATGTATATCCAGTAATTTGAACAACTTCATTAGAAGCTACAATTGTTGTATTTAATCTATTTCCGTCTACTACTTTTGATGTTCTTAATACATTATTTGTACCTTTTTCTAAATAATTTACTGTATAACTATATGTTTCTTCTTGACCAGAATTCTTTGTATAGTACAAGATCAATATATTATCAGCAATTGTACTATCTGCTATTATCGATGCACTATTACAACTATCATAAGTATATTCAGCTATATTAATTACTTCGTTTTCTGCATATATAGTTTCTTCTGAAGTCAAACTTACTACTTTATTTGCATGTAGTACTTCATCTGTATCCTTTTCAAGATACTTAACAATATATCCGTACTCCATGTTTGCCGTATCCAACTTATAGAATAGATTTAATATATTTTGATCTTCCTCAGTACTAATAATTATGCTATCTAAATCAGATGAATTATATGTATAACCATCTATAGCTATTACCTCAGCATTTGCATATATTATTGTATTCTTTTGTAATCCATACACTACTTTTGATGGTGCTATCCTCTCACCACTATCTATATCGTAGTAATTTACTGTATAACTATAGGTATCTCCTATTATATTATTCTTTGTGTAGTAGATATTTATATAGTTATTTGAATTATTGTTTGTAATTACTAGATTTTCTGTACTTACAGAATCATATGTATATCCAGTAATTTGAACAACTTCATTAGAAGCTACAATTGTTGTATTTAATCTATTTCCGTTTACTACTTTTGATGTCCTTAATACTTTATTTGTACCTTTTTCTAAATAATTTACCGTATAATTATATGTTTCTTCTTGACCTGAACTTCTTGTATAATACAAGATCAATATATTATCAGCAACTGTGCTATCAGCTACAATCGACACGCTACTGCTACTATCATATATGTATCCAGTTATGTCAATTACTTCATTTTCTGCATATATAGTCTCTTCTGAAGTTAAGCTTACTACTTTATTTACATGTAATACCTCATCTGTATCTTTTTCAAGATACTTAACAATATATCCGTACTCCATGTTTGTCGTATCTAACTTATAGTATAGATTTAATATATTTTGATCTTCCTGAGTACTAATAGTTATGCTATCTAAATCTGAAGAATTATATGTATATCCATCTATATCTATTACTTCAGCATTTGCATATATTACAGTATTCTTTACTATTCCAGATACTACTTTTGCTGGTGCTACCCTCTCACCACTATCTATATCATAGTAGTTTACTGTGTAACTATATGTTTCTACTGGACCTGTACTCTTTGTGTAATATAAGATCAATATATTATCAGCAATTGTACTGTCTGCTACAATTGATGCACTATTACTACTATCATATGTGTATCCAGCTATGTCAATTATCTCATTTTCTGCAAATACTGTCTGTTCTGAAGTCAAACTTACTACTTTATTAGCATGTAATATCTCATTTGTATCTTTCTCAAGATACTTAACGATATATCCGTACTCCATGTTTGCCGTATCTAATTTATAGTATAGATTTATTGTGTTGTATGCTTCAAATGTTCCTATTACGATACTTTCTTTATCTGATGAATCATATGTATATCCATCTATATCTATTACTTCAGCGCTAGCATATATTACAGTATCCTTTTCTATTCCTGATACTACCTTTTCTGGTGATATCTTTTCGCCACTATCTACATCATAGTAATTTACAGTATAGCTAAATCTATCATCTTGAGTAATCTCTGTATAATAGATGTTGATTACATTTACTGCATTATTACTACTAATTGTTATAGAACTTGTACTGAATGAATCGAATTTATATCCATCTATTTCTACATACTCATTTTCAGCGTATATTACAGTATTCTCATTTTGATTATCTACAACTTTTGATACTCTTAATACTCTATTTGTACCTTTTTCTAGATAATTTACTGTGTAGCTATATGTTTCCTCATATCCATCAATCTTCTT
>CAYYBL010000136.1:0-2144 GCA_964470175.1 uncultured Lachnospiraceae bacterium
TAAAATGAATGTTGAAAATTTAGAATTTCATGCAAAAAATATTAGAAGAAATATTGTAAAAATGATATATGGTTCGCAGTCTGGACATCCAGGAGGTTCTCTTTCTATAGTAGAAATACTTACATATCTATACTTTGAAAGGATGAATATAAAACCTGAAGATCCGTTATTTGAAGATAGAGATAGACTTATACTATCAAAAGGACATTGTGCGCCGGCATTATATGCAACACTTGCAGAAAGAGAGTTTTTTCCAGAAGAAGATTTAATGGGCTTTAGGAAAATAGATGGATATCTGGAAGGACATCCAGATATGAAAAAAGTACCTGGAATAGATATGTCAACAGGTTCACTTGGACAAGGTATGTCTGTAACTAACGGAATAGCACTTAGTGGAAAACTAGATAAAAAGGACTATAAAGTATATTGCATTCTTGGTGATGGTGAAATTGAAGAAGGAGAAGTCTGGGAAGCATTTATGACGGCTAGTCATTACAAACTTGATAATGTTTGTGCTATTATAGACAGAAATGGACTTCAAATAGATGGCAAAACAAAGAATGTAATGTCTACAGAACCTTTAGAAGATAAGATGAGAGCATTTGGCTTTCATGTGATTACGATAAATGGAAATAGCTTTGAAGAAGTTAAAAAGGCATTTGATGATGCTGATATAGTCAAAGATAAGCCTACGGCCATAATTGCAGATACCATAAAAGGAAAGGGAGTTTCTTTCATGGAAAATGAAGTAGGTTGGCATGGTAAAGCACCTAATAAAGAAGAATATGATAAAGCTATGGAAGAATTAAAGTAAGGATTAAAAGTTATGGATTTAAATGTTTGTAAAGCTACAAGACAAAGCTATGGAGAAGAGCTTTTAGCATTAGGAAATGAAAATAATAATATTGTTGTTTTAGATGCAGATTTATCAAAATCTACTATGACAAATCTTTTTTCAAAAGAATTTCCAGATAGATTTTTTGATATGGGTATTGCAGAGCAAGATATGTTAGCTACTGCTGCAGGATTTGCTACATGCAAAAAAATTCCATTTGTAAGTACATTTGCGGTTTTTGCATGCGGAAGAGCGTATGATCAAATAAGGAATAGCATATGTTATCCAAATTTGAATGTAAAAATTTGTGCCACACACGGAGGTATTACCGTAGGAGAAGATGGAGCTACACATCAAATGCTTGAGGATTTTGCTTTAATGAGAGTACTTCCAAATATGAAGGTATTTTGTCCTTCTGATGATGTACAGACAAAATGGCTTGTGAGAAAAATGTCAAATGAAAACGGACCTATGTATGCAAGATTGGGTAGACTTAAAACACTTAGTATATACAGTGAAAATGATGAATTTGAAATAGGAAGTTCACATCAATTTGGTTCAGGCACAGATGGTACTATATTTGCATGTGGCATTATGGTTGTAGAAGCATTAAAAGCACAAAAAATACTGAAAGAAAAAAATATAGATGTAAGAGTTGTAGATATGTACTCTATAAAGCCTATTGATAGAGATGTAATAATAAAATCTGCTAAAGAAACCAATGTACTTATGTCTGTAGAAGAACATAGTATTCTTGGAGGACTTGGAAGTAGTATATCAGAGGTACTTACAGATGATTATCCAAAGAAACTTAAAAGGATGGGTATTAATGATAGATTTGGAAAATCTGGTAGTGCAGTAGAGCTTATGAGATATTTTAAACTAACAGCTGAAGATATTGCAAAAGAAATGGTGGATAATTTGAAAATTGATTAATTTTTGAAGTGGATATATATTATGAATGATGAGAACGAACTAAATAATAATACATATAATGAAACTGTTCCGAAAAAAGTAATTAATCATTCTGAAAAAATACTTAGGAAGGAAACAAGGTCTTTTTCATTAAAAAATACGGTATTAGCACGTATGGCTTCAGTATTTGGACCTATAGTTGTTGGATTACTAATTTTCATGGTAGCAACAGTTATGATTGTGGGAATTGCAATGTTTTTGGGCATAATTCCAGGACTTGCGATTGGAAAGCTATCTGAATTTGGTGGAAAATTTGTAAAGAATTCTAGGACATGGATTGGTGAAAATGGTTCAAAGGAAAAAGATTATGCGGCTTATTATGGTGCGCTTAATT
>CAYYBL010000137.1:0-2134 GCA_964470175.1 uncultured Lachnospiraceae bacterium
TCATACCTATAAAATAATGTGCAAGTTCATGATACAAAAGAATCCTTTGATCTAGGGTTGTTGGAAGTTTTCTATATACTAGACTTGAAGCAGTTGAATATGCATCTGGCCCATCAATGCTATTATCCATAGTAATTAGGGGGATAAGTGCACATTTATTTAAAAAACTCGTATTTACAAGTTTTTCTGCTTCACATGTTTCTAAAAAAGCAGAAAGATTTCCTTCCAAATCCTCATCTTCGTTATTAAATTTAAATAAATCTTTTACTATCGTAGACATAATAACCTTTTTCTTATGTATTTTTTACCATACAATTATATCACTAATTGTATTTAAAAAGTAAATAAAATTTAAAATAACTTGAAAAAACGCTATAAAGCTATTATAATAGTAGTGTCTAAAGTTTTAAGAAAGATGTTGAAATGGAAAAATATAAGTTACCTAATTATACAAAAGGTGAAGAAATATTTAATATGATAACACATATTGTTGGTGCAGCATTTGCCATAGCAGCTTTGGTATTATGTGTTGTTTTTGCAGCTAGACATCATAATGTGTACGGTGTAATATCGGGTGCTATATATGGGACATCTATGATTATATTGTATATTATGTCTAGTATTTATCATGGATTAAGTCCAAAAACTGGTGCTAAAAGAGTATTTAGAATTATTGATCATTGTACGATTTTTTTATTTATTGCAGGATCGTATATGCCATTTGCATTATGTACATTTAGAGACTGCAATACTACGATTGGATGGTCTATTTTTGGTGTATCTATTGGTTTTTCACTTTTAGGAGTTATATTAAATATTATTGATATTGAAAGATTTAAAATTTTTTCAATGATATGCTATTTGGCACTTGGGTGGTGTGGAATTTTTACTATTCCAATGTTGTATAGTGGTATTGGGATTCCTGGAATAGCACTTTTAGCAAGTGGCGGAGTGGTGTATAGTATTGGAGCTGTTTTTTATAAATTAGGTAAGTCAAAGAAATATATGCATTCAATATTTCATATACTTATTGTGATAGCAAGCATTTTACAATTTTTGTGTATATTATTATATGTAATGTAAAGAAGGGTAGAAAATGACTATTATTGATGAACTTAGACTAATGAATGAAACTACCATATTACAGTTAGATAAACGAGGCATTGATTCAAAAAGAAATGAGATAATAAAGCTAATGTTAAATGATGAGAAATGCTTCTCAAAAATGAAAAAAAGTGAAGCATTTGATGTTCTTGAAGATATAGGAATCTCAAAAGATAGACTAAGAAATGTTTATCAAAAATTAATATGATAGAAGGAGGATACATATGATAAAAGAAACATACGAAGAAATAATTGGTATGGAAAGGGATAGACAATCAAATAATGTGGAACTCATTGCTTCTGAGAATTTTCCAAGTGAAAGAGTGCTTAATGCTGCAGGTAGCATACTTACAAACAAATATGCAGAAGGATATTCTGGAAAAAGGTATTATGGTGGATGCGAATATATTGATATGATTGAAACAAAAGCCATAGAAGATCTTTGCAAATTGTTTGACGCAAAGTATGCAAACGTTCAACCACATAGTGGAAGTTCAGCTAACATGGCAGTATATAGAGCCTTGATAAATAAAGGCGATGTTGTACTTGGAATGGATTTAGGAGCAGGAGGTCACCTAACACATGGCCATAAAATGAGTTTTTCCGGTCAAGATTACGAAATCTATTCATATGGAGTGGATAAAGACGGGTATATTGATTATACTGAATTTGAAAATCTTTTGTATGCACATGATCCTAAAATGGTTATCGTAGGAGCAAGTTCATATTCTAGAATTATAGATTACGAAAAATTCAAAAAGATACTTGATGAGTACGAGAAAAAAACAGAGAAAAGGCCATATTATATGGTAGATATGGCACATGTTGCTGGCCTTATTGCAGGAGGGGTGCATCCAAGCCCAATACCATATGCAGATGTTGTTACATCAACTACTCATAAGACACTTAGAGGCCCAAGAGGAGGCATTATTCTTACGAATTCAGAAGAAATTATAGAGAAGATAAATAAAGCTGTTTTCCCTGGAATACAAGGTGGTCCACTTGAGCATATAATTGCTGCCAAAGGAAT
>CAYYBL010000138.1:0-2100 GCA_964470175.1 uncultured Lachnospiraceae bacterium
TGATAAGTTCTCTGTTTTTGCATTATCAATAGAGCCATCATAGTAGTATTCTACTGTATAGCCAAAGTTATCTTTTACATAGTATACCTTTATTACATTGTTAGCTACAACTTCTGTTATTGTTAAAGGTATACCTGTTACTGTATTTAGTTTGTATCCTGTTATGTTCTTATCTGGATATGTATTTACTATACTTCCATACACTCCTGATAAGTTTTCTGTCTTTGTGTTATCCTTCGTTCCATTATAGTAGTACTCTACTGTATAGCCAAAGTTATCTTTTACGTAATATACCTTTACTACATTGTTTGCTGGTGTTGCGCTAATTGTTAATGGTATACCATCTACATGATCTAATTTATATCCTGTTATGTTCTTATCTGAATATGTGTTTATTGTACTTCCATACATTCCTGATAAGTTTTCTGTCTTTGTACTATCTTTTGTTCCATCATAGTAGTATTCAACAGTATATCCAAAGCTATCTTTTACGTAGTATACCTTTATTACATTGTTTGCTGGTGTTGCGCTAATTGTTAATGGTATACCATCTACATGATCTAATTTATATCCTGTTATGTTCTTATCTGGATATGTGTTTATTGTACTTCCATATTCTGCTGATAAGTTCTCTGTTTTTGCATTATCAATAGAGCCATCATAGTAGTATTCTACTTTGTAGCCAAATGTATCTTTTACATAGTATACCTTAATTACATTGTTTGACGCATTTGTTCCTATTGTTAGAGGTAATCCTTCTGTATGGTCTAACTTATATCCTGTTATATTCTTATCTGGATATGTACTTATTGTACTTCCATATTCTGCTGATAAGCTCTCTGTTTTTGCATTATCAATTGTACCATCATAGTAGTATTCTATCGTATATCCAAAGCTATCTTTTACATAGTATACTTTAATTGTTGTTCCATTATCTACTGTATTTGGTACTGATGCTGGAACTGTATGATCTAGTTTATATCCTGTATACTTACTATTATTATTTATTAATGTTCTATCTATTGCTATAGTATTTGGCTCAAGCACTTGTACAGTACTTGTTTTTGTTACATCATCTCCTGCTACTTTTACATTATCTTTATAGTACTCAACTTTATAACTTAATGTCTTCGTTTGGTTCTCATCCACTTCATAGTTTGCTGTTAGTGTTTTATTTCCTGTTGTTCCTTGTTCTATTACTTTTGTTAATACTGGTGTCTCGACTCCTTCTGTCCATCCTACAAACTTATATCCATATTTTGATGGATTATTTAATGTGAAGTCTTCTGTCTCTACTGTATAATTTTCTGGATTTGTCTTTCCTTCTTCTAATTCTCCACCATCATAATTATATGTTAAGCTATATGTTATTACTGCTCCATTTGCAGTATCTACTACATTTGATGCTGGCATTGTAAATGTATAATTCTTTGTTGTTTGATTATTATGTGTTCCTGTCCATTTACTCCATGTATATCCTGTACTTAATGTTGCATCTATTGTTACTTCTGCTCCATATAAGTAACTTCCTGCTCCTGTTACACTTGCTATTCCTGTTCCTTTATTTAATGTTACTGTATAACTATTTCTATTATAATAGTAATTTACTACTAATGATCCATCTGCTAATATCGTTACTTGTGTTGCTGCCTGTGCTGCTGTGAATCCTGTATATGTCTTTAAAGTTGGTGTTACTTGTGTGTCTGCTGTTCCTGTTAGATTATCTGTATCTTTTAAATCATAATTTGTACTATTATATGTTCCTGCTGTTCCATTTACCTTTTGTTGCCAATGTTTTACCTTATATCCTACTTCATCTGCACTAAATCTTGCAAACAATTCTATATTTTCTGTTGGTGTATATGCTTCATTTCCATCTGCTACTTTATTTCCTCCTGTGGCCGCATCATACCAACCCAAGAAGGTATATCCCGTCTTAGTTGCATTTGGGGTTGTTACAGATGTCTCTGTCCAGCTTGCATTTAATGTTTTATTTGCTGAATATTTATTATTTGTAAAGTTACTCGTTATGAATCCATTTGATGCTATCATCTGAACTGTTCCGTCATAATATCCTTTAAATGCATATGTTGCTGTCTG
>CAYYBL010000139.1:0-2026 GCA_964470175.1 uncultured Lachnospiraceae bacterium
TTAGAAACATACGATATCTATTATAGTGATGGAAAATATATAGTAAAGTACTTATATATGATGCCAGAACAGAAAGCGTTTGAAGATAATACTGTAGAAGATAGTGATATATATATTAATACTATTGAATTTAAGTATGATGACAATAGATATAAATTGGTCAATATAGAAGTTCCAAGTAAATTTTTATAATTTAAATGAACCAAAATGTTTTTTTCTGAGTCTAATGTATGTAAAACGAAAAAAAGGATAAGCATAGATATTTATAATATGGAGGTATAAATAATGGAAAATAAGGAAAATGTGCAGATTAAAAGAAAAGGACCTAAGATGATAACATTGATAATCATAGGTATTATCTTAACGTTATTAGTTGGAACACAAGTTTTTGCATCAATGAATGGATATGGTAATATTTTCTTTTTAATAAGAAATTTAGTTACAACAGGAACATTATCAGGTGAGGATGAAATATTTTACGATAAAGAGATCACATTATCATATCAATCAATTGATATAGCAGATGGTGTTAAAATGCAAGTTAATAAATTGGAAATTAGAGAAAAAAATTCAACTTTTTGTTTGAACATAACTGCAAGTGATAATAATAATGTTTTGCCACTAAAATATTCTATCAAGTCTGAAGGTTTAAAAGAAACAGATGTTGATAGTATTAATAAGGACAAAACATCTGGAAAATTTGAGGAAAGGCTTACTGTTAATTACAAATTTAGCGATGATGAGTTAATTACATTATATGTTAAAGATAACAAAGGAACTTTGCTAAAGGAGATCGAGATTAATTTATACACTCAGGAAATATTTATAACTGGTGAGAGTGAAGTTTCAAAAATATCTCAAATTGAATTAAAAAAATATTTAAATGTATTTTCAGAATTAAAAAATAATTTTGGAAATGAAGAGGATAGGTTAGTCAGTATAGCTGGAGAAATTCTTCTAAAAGTTCAAGATTCATATAGCGAGCAAAGTATAAAAAGAGAAGTGATAAATGAAGTTGTTAAGGAGTTTTATGGAGAAAAAGCAAAGTTTTTGACACAGAAAGATAAGGAAGGTAATGAAATAGAAGTATTAAGTACAAATAAGGTTTTGCTTAAAGATGGAAAATATAACTTTAATACGACTTTTAGTGACTACAAAAATGGAATTTGTTTGAAGATTGATGATATCAATTATGAAAATGGAATTTATACAGTTAAATACATATATACATTAGCTAATGAAGAAGAGATTGATAAAAATAATGTTGAAGAACTTCCTCAATATGAAGTAACAATAAAACTAAAAAGAAATGAGAGTGCTAAATATTCTAAGTATGAAGTAGTAGAAATAGGTGAAGAAACACTAGTATCAGAAAAAATAGGAGTTGATATAAAAGAGGAACCTACTGAATATAATGATGAGCATATTCATAACTATGTAGCTATTGAAAATACAGGAACAAAAGGAGAAGATGGCACACATACAACATTAGATGGTACACATATAGAGAGATGTACAATATGTGGAAAAGAAACAAGACAGATACATAATTTTGGAGAGTGGTTTGACATAGGAGGTGCATGGACATTATGGTGTAATGATTGTAAAGATTATGTATATACTACAGATTATAACGTAGTAAAAAATTCTGGATATAGAATACATGAAGATACTACGCATACTCACGATTATAAAGTAGTACAAAATTCAGGAACAAAGGCAGAAGATGGAGGTATGCATACAACATTAGATGGTACACATAAAGCAGTATGTTCAATATGTGGAGATGAAAAACGAGAACCACATAATTTTGGAAAATGGTTTGATATAGGATATGGATGGACATTATGGTGTGATGATTGCAAAGACTATGTATTCACACAGGATTATAGTGTAGTTCAAAATTCAGGATATGGAATGCATGAAGAGACTACACATACGCATACTCACGATTATCAAGTAATACAAAACTCAGGAACAAAGGCAGAAGATGGAGGTATGCATACAACATTAGATGGTACACATA
>CAYYBL010000140.1:0-2023 GCA_964470175.1 uncultured Lachnospiraceae bacterium
CATCTGTTTTCCAAAGATATCCCATCCTATAATCTTCACGAGAATTAAGAACTTTTGATAGTATGTAGAGAAAATTAATATAGAACTTTGTTCCTTTTTCTTTTGAATAGTGAACAAGTTCAGTAACATCAATTCTTGCAGTCATTGAAGTTGAACAATGACAATCCTCTGAAAAATGGCGAAACACTCCTTTTCTGTAATACTTTTCTTTATCTATTACTTTATAGTTCACAATAATTACCTCCACCATAGCTTACTATTTCCTGTCTCAATTAAATCACATATTCTATCGATTTTCAACAATTAATAAACTGAAACTGAATGCTAAAATGACTGCTAAACAGAAAGTGTTTAATTGATTTTAATTACTCTTATTTACCTTTCAAAGCATTAAACAATCATGCAATCCTATGCTACACAATAGTTTCATTTTTATATCTAAGATGGATTCAACTGCCAGGTAAGATATGTACAAGCAGTAATAAAGTATAAGGATGTAGATGATTCTCTGTCCGACGGAAGAAATACTGTTTTATGCTAAAAAAACAATCCACGTTAGCTACACAACGTGGATTTTTATATTAAGCCTGTGAAATATAAAAAAATCAATCCTTATCTAAATCTGATACTATTCCAACTAATGTTTCATTTACACTTTTTACGAATTCTTTTGGCTTTTCACTATGAATACCATGTCCACAATTAAAATATTCTACTTTAATGTTTTTAATTAAACTGGTTACTTGTTTTAAATCTTCATCAGATAAAGCTCCTTGAACAAGTCCGTCCTTGCCTATTGTTGTATTTGCTTTCATGAATAGAGTTTTGCATTTTATGTTTGAAAGTAATTTTTCATAGTCTAAATTACTATTAAATGAGTCATTATAGAAGTTTTCTCCAAAATACGGATCATATTCATTTAAACCATTAAACCCTTCCAAAAACTTTTTAGGCCAAAAAGGAACTCTTAAAGTCTTGTCAGGATGTTTATTCCTATATTTTAATGCAAAGTTTCCTAATTTACTTTTAATTTTATCTCTTGAATCTTCAGGAAAAAAGTTCCAACAATACTGATTCATAAAATAATAATATACAAAATCTTTTTCCTCATCTTGGTTAATAAAATTATGACATACTGTTGATAAATCTCTATAATTATAATAATTAACTCTCTTTTCTCCATTACTTGAAAATAATGGTGGATCTTCTAATATTAAATTATTACAAGTATCACAATTTGAAGCAATATAACAAGCTATAAGACCTCCTGAAGAATGTCCTAATACAGATATATTTCCACTTGTATTTGATTTTATAAATTCAATTAAATCATTTCCCTGACTAACTATATTGTACTTTTCTCTGTTATGAGAACTTTTTCCATGCCCATAGCAATCCACTAGAATTACATGGGATTTTTTAGCTAGTTTATTTACTACTTTTTTATAACTAATTGCATTTGTACCTTGTGCATGAATTATAAGCAGTACAGGATTACTATTTTCAGTTTCATAATAATTAATTACACTGTTATCACTCGTTTTATATTGCTTATTTGTTAAATTCATTTTTCCCCCATAGAAATTACTATTTCTTGTCTCAATTAAATCACATATCGTAAGGTTTTTCAACAATTATCACAATGCCTTATAATTTAATATTGTATCCATATCTTTATCTCCTCTACCAGATAAATTTACTATAATGCAATCATTCTTATCATATTTTTTAGCTACTTTTATTCCGTATGCTATAGCATGACTACTTTCAAGTGCAGGAATTATTCCTTCTATTCTTGTTAATAGTTTGAATGCATCTACTGCTTCTTCATCTGTTATACTATCATATTTTACTCTTCCAATTTTATTAAAATATGCATGTTCAGGACCAATTCCTGGATAATCCAAACCAGATGAAATTGAATAGGCATCTTTAACTTCACCATTTTCATCTTCCATAATATATGTCTTCATTCCATGAAGAATTCCTATCTTATTGTTATAAATAGCACTTGCATGTTTAC
>CAYYBL010000141.1:0-1979 GCA_964470175.1 uncultured Lachnospiraceae bacterium
TTTTAACCTATCCTCTGAAAATGTAAAATAACCTCCAACTGCAAAATATTTTGTTTTACTATTTTTATGAATAGATCCACTTTCATCTAAAAACACATATACTTTCATTTTATTTCTCCTTAGACAGTATTCTAAAACATTCTCTATCAAATACAAAACATTACTTATAAATTTATTCAAAAATACTTTTAAATTCCAATGGAACTATATCTTCGTATAGTAGAACATATTTGTCATTAACTTGTCTATTCTCATGATAATGCCCAAAATACCATTTCTTAAATTCCAGTTTCTCTGATATTTCTTGTAAATAATCAGTTAGATAGTCTTTTTTATATTTACCTCCTCCAAGTAATACTTGAATGCTTGTTGGGCAACAATGAGAAATAACATAATCGACTTTATACTTTGCCTTTTCTAAATTTTCCATTCCATTTTGCATTTCTTCTTCATTTGGTAATTCTAAATCCCACCATGAAAAATCTCTTATTCTAAAATATGCTCCTATTTTTCGATATTCATATATTTTTTCTTCCTCGTTTAAATTTAGTATTCCATCTTGTACATCATGTGATTTTGCTCCACCAAATGCAAAAATCTTTTTATCGTCTATATCAAATACTTCTCCACGCATTAAGTGCAAAATCGAATCTCTTATTTTATGTACTTTTCCACCATGCCATTCTTCTACAGGATAATCATTATATAATCTTGTAAAATTTTCATGATTTCCATCTACAAATAAAGTGGTAAAATTTCTTTCATTTAACCAATCAAGAAAATATTTTTCTCTGACACTTTCTTCTTCAAAAGTCCAAACTCCTCCAAAATCGCCACATATTATTATATAGTCATTCTTTGTCATTTCAGTTTGCATAGGAAACTTATCTTCCTCAAATCTTGAAAAATCCGAATGTGTATCACCTGTAATATAAATCATAAAATCACCCTATCATTTATTAATTTATTGCACAATATTTTTTATACATTTCATCACTATATTTGATTTTCTTTACCATTGCTAATCTACCAACTATAAAACACATAGGAATTCTATTTTCTTTAGATACTTTCTTCAATGTATCTTCCGAATAATCTTCCAAGATACTATTCCATAATTCTTCTGGTATCATGGTTTTTAAGGCAAAGTTATCCGCTCTTTCTTCTTGTTTGTCACTACCTTCAACAATAATCTTACTTTTTGCTTCATTATAATCACTCTTGCAATGTCCAAGCTCGTGAAATAATTCAAAATAAAATGAGTCTTTCCCATTATAGTTTTGAGTAATATAAACAGCTGGATTCTTTCCTTTAACCTTAAAGCATCCTCTAACTTTTGTACCTGATAACGCTTTTTCAACTACAAAATAAACCCCATAACTGTTAAGTATCTTCTGCAATTTTTTAATATCAATATCGTTTGTATATGCAATCTTTAAAATATCATCAATCATAAAATAAAAATTACTGCTATCATATTCACCTACTTTTTGATCTTTTGATAATTTATCAGCTCTAGCAATCCATAAATTTAGTTTATTTAAATCTGTTCCAGTCTTTTTAAAAAGTGTTTTTTCTTGTACCTTACTTAATGCATATAAATCCTTTACTCCCAAATATTCAATGATATCCATATAATTTTGAATAGGATTAGTTATGTCTTTGAAACTCACCCATCTTCTCTCTGATAATTCTTTTAGTGAAAACTCATCTTTAAGCTTTTTGTTTAGCACTTTTTCATCATTATATTCTTTCAATAATTCTTCCGTGACCTTACGTCTATGTTCAGATTTTATAATGAATGAAATAGGTATAGAAGTTAATTGTTCAATACTAACTGCCATTTCAAGAGTAATATCAGTTTTACCATTTAAAATTTCATTCATGTGTTTTTGCGTAATTCCAAGTCTTGTAGCAAACTCTGACTGAGATATATTATTGTATTCTAAATATTCTTTTAAATACTTTCCAAAACCACT
>CAYYBL010000142.1:0-1828 GCA_964470175.1 uncultured Lachnospiraceae bacterium
AAATTTATGAAATCATTTGAGATGACTCAAAAGATGATGAAAGAAATGACATCTAGTAAAGGCAGTATGAGGAGAATGATGAAAAAATTAAATATGGATCCATCAGACTTAGAAGGCCTAGAGAATATGTCAGAAGAAGATTTAAAAAATCTTAGTAAAAAATTATAATTTGTCATTAAATTTTTAAATTTATATAAATTAATATTTATTGGGAGGTGAAATTTTAGATGGTAAAAATAAGATTACAAAGAACAGGAAAGAAAAAAGCTCCTTTTTATCACATAGTTGTTGCAGATTCTAGATCTCCAAGAGATGGTAAAATTGTTGAGCAGATAGGTACTTATGATCCAATGACAGATCCAGCTACTATAGTACTTGATAAGGAAAAAGTAGAAAAATGGATTAAGAATGGTGCAAAACCTACAGATGTAGTTAAGGCTCTTATAGAAAAAGCATCTAAATAATGATTTAGAAAAGAAAGGAAAATACTATGAAGGAAATTTTAGAGGTAATGATTAAAAATCTAGTAGACAATCCTGAAAAAGTATCAATTTCTGAAAAAGAAAATGAAAAAGGAACCACATACGAGGTAAAAGTAGCAAGTGAAGATATGGGAAAAGTAATTGGTAGACAAGGAAAAATGGCAAAGTCAATTCGTTCTGTAATGAAAGCAGTTGCTACAAAAGAACATAAAAGAGTAAATGTTGAGTTTTTAGATTAGTTATGGGTAGTATTTATGGATAAATATTTGGAGTTAGGTCAAATTGTTAATGTAAAAGGACTTAAAGGTGAAGTAAAAGCAAATGTTTATACAGACGATAAGACCAAATTTGAAAAATTTAAAAGTGTTTTTTTAAAGAAAAAAGATAGTATTCAAGAATATGAAATCGAAAAAATAGGATATCAAAAAAATCAGATTATAATAAAGTTTAAAAATATCGACAATATTGATGATGCTGAAAAACTTAGAAATAGCTATATCTTGGTAGATAGAAACAACTTTGATCCACTTCCAGAAGGAGTATATTACATAGCAGATCTTATAGGTCTTGATGTATATACTGAAGATGGAGAGATGATTGGAAAAGTTGATGATATATACAATACAGGTAGTAATGATATATATGTCGTAAAAAATGATGATGGTACTCAAAAAGTTTTACCTGGAATAAAAGATGTTATTAAAAAAATTGATATTGAAAATGGAAAGATTATAGTAAATTTAATAAAAGGGTTATAAAATGAGATTTGATATACTTACTCTTTTTCCAGAAATGTTTGAAGCATTGAATGAAAGCATTATTGGAAGGGCAAGAGATAGCCATAAAATTGAAATTAATATTGTAAATATAAGGGATTTTTCAAAGGATAAGCATAAAAAAGTGGATGATACAATATATGGTGGAGGAGCAGGTATGCTTATAAAGCCAGATGTTGTATATGATGCATATTGTAGTGTGAAGTCTGAAAAGTCAAAGGTTATATACTTGTCTCCACAAGGGAAAAAGTTGGATCAAGAAAAGGTGATATCCTTAGCAAACGAAGAACACCTTATTCTATTATGTGGACATTATGAAGGTATAGATCAAAGAGTAATAGATAAAATAGTTGATGAAGAGATTTCTATCGGAGACTATGTACTTACTGGTGGTGAAATACCTGCAATGGCAATTATAGATAGTGTTTCAAGATATGTAGAAGGAGTTATTACTGAAGATTCAACAGATGAAGAAAGTTTTTCAAATGGCTTGCTTGAATATCCACAATATACAAGACCAGAAATATTTGATGGTGAAAAAGTTCCAGATGTTCTTATTTCAGGACATCA
>CAYYBL010000143.1:0-1822 GCA_964470175.1 uncultured Lachnospiraceae bacterium
TTTACCAATTATGTTAACAAGTGTTGTTGGTATAAATAAAGAAAGCTTTACATCTATTACCAAATACTTGTTAAAATTTTTAATAAATAAAAATATTTATCTATATTATAAATAATTTCATTTTAATTTATGCTTCTTTATATTTTATTTCTTGTATTTGTCAGTTTAAAATGATATAATTCATTAAAATTGTACAAAAGAAAATATAAATTATATAAGGGGCGTAAATATGAAATTATCACAAAATAATAATTCTATATTGTTTTCTTGTACAAATATTCCTGATTTATTTATTTCAGAATATCTAAGAGAAGCAAATGGGGATTATATTAAAGTTTATTTATATTTATTGTTTTTATCTAAAAATGATAAAGAAATAAAAATAAATGATCTTTCAAAACTTCTTTCTCTTGATTTTTCAGTTGTTAAAGAAGCCATTAGTTATTGGGAAGAAAAAAGTCTTCTTATTAAAAAAACTGATGGATACATCTTACCAAATATCCAAGAAATTGAGTTAAATAAACTTTATAGTCCAAAATTAACATCATCTCCTGAAGACTCTTTAAAGAAAGAAACCAATAAACAAAGAGCAAAGGTTATAGATGATATTAATAATCAATTTTTCCAAGGAATTATGATGTCTCCAAGTTGGTATACTGACATTGATTTATGGTATACCAAATATGGATTTGATGATAGTGTTATGTTTGCCCTTTTTGGATATGCCTATGATAAAAAAGCATTAACAAGACAATACATACAAGCCACTGCAGAAGCTTGGTCAAAAAATGGTATTAAAACATTTGACGAATTAGAAAAATACTTTGAAAAAAGAGATAAGCAAAATCTTTTAAATAAAGAAATTAGTAAAAAATTAAATTTATACAGGAAATTAACTACTTTCGAAGAAGAAGACATTGCTAAATGGACAGAAGACTATCACTTTGGTATGGATATTATTGATATTGCTCTAAAAACTGCTTCAAGTAAAAATAAAGTTAGATTTGATTATATTGACAAATTACTTACAGATTGGCATAAAAAAGATTTTAAAACTGTAGAGGAAGTAAACGCTTATCTTAATTCTCAAAAATCAAATTCTACAAATAGTATTAAAGTAACAAAGAATCTTAATTATACTCAAAGTTCTTTTGATAATTTAGATTCTTTATATGATAATTAGAAAAAGGAATTTATATGGATAAATCAATACTAAACCAGTTTTTACATGAGTATGATGTAAAAAGAAACAAAGCAATTGAAGAAGCAAAACAAAGAAAGGTGGATTTAATAAATGCAAATCCAAAACTATTAGATATAGAAAACAAAATTGCAAAAAATTCCCTTGCTATTTCAAAATCCATACTTTTATCAGATAAAAAAAATCAAGATAGTTTACTTTCAAATTTGAAAAAAGAAAATTCAAAACTAATTAAAGAAAAGAAAGCACTAATTAAATCTATTACAAATTCAACTACATATTTTTCACCAAATTTTGAATGTAAACTATGTCAAGATACAGGTTATGTTACCAAAAATGGAGTATCATCCCTATGCTCTTGTTTGAAGCAAAAAATTTATGATGTATACTACAATAAATCCAATATTGGAAATATTGAAAAAGAAAACTTTTCAACATTTAATGAAAAACTTTTTTCTACAACCAAGAATAAAGAAAAATATAATTCGGATTTATCTCCGAGAGAGAATATTGTCATAATAAAAGATAAAGCTCAATCTTTTATTGATAATTTCGATGATATTTCTGAAAAAAATCTTATTTTTACAGGTACTACAGGAACTGGAAAAACTTTCTTAACTA
>CAYYBL010000144.1:0-1817 GCA_964470175.1 uncultured Lachnospiraceae bacterium
TCTATCATCAGGTATTTCTTCACCTTTAAATATAGTCTCACCCGTAGTATTTCTCTCTATATCATACAAGTCTCTTTTTTCCATATTTACACCTACTTATTTTCTTCATTTATAAAGTTTTCACAGCACTCTTTAATTTTATCTAATTCCAATCCTATTGCTTTTAAAGTTTTCCATCCTGCTTTTTCAGCCATATCCACATTAACTTGTTTATCATCTATAAACAAAATATCTTCAGGCTTAAATGGTACTTTCTCATTTATTATTTCATATATTTCTTTACTTGGTTTTTTACACCCCATTTCATAAGATAAAAATACATAATCATACTTTGACAAATCTACTTGTTTATCTAATCTTTCCTTATCAAATACTGTCAAATTTGAAAAAATCCCAATATAGCACTTATCTTTTAAAGATTTTTCATATTTCGCTACATCCTCGTAATAGTCTATATTGTCAAATATATCTTTGTATAGCTTGATAAATTCCAAATATGTAGCTTTAAACTTAAATTCTTCCGCAATTTTATTGTACGTATCTTCAAAATCTTCAATCGTTGGAATTTCACATATTTTATATTTACTAAGAAGCTCGTATACCCCCTCATCTCCAGTATAACCACATGCTTTAAACAAATCTTCAAATGCTTTTTTACATGAAAAACCTGTCAAATGAGATTCAACTATATTTCCCCAATCAAATAATATTAATTTGTTTTTTATAGATATCACTCCCTTCTAATAATTTCTAGTTAAATATTTCATCCATCTTGCTACCAACTATTCTATTTTCAATTTCTTTATGGTCTTCTAAAGATTTCTTCACATCTATATGATACATCACTGTTACAGAATTAGGGTTTTCATTATCGCCAGATTCTCTAATTCTTTTTCCCTTGACTGATTCAATAGTTCTCCAAGATGCTGGATTATCTATGTCAGCACTCATTAATATTTCATTTATACCATGCTTATAACACACTTTGAGGCCTAAATATAGATTTATTTTATTATATCCCTTACCTCTTTCTGTCGGCCTAATTCCATATCCTATATGTCCATATTTATTTTTATATTCCTCATTCAAATCAAGCCTTATATTAATCATGCCAACTATTTTATTATCATTTTCTCTAACAAAGAAAAATGTTCTTGCAGGAACTTTTTCCTCATTTGTCACTCTATTATAATCCTCTTCTAACTTTTCAAGCCAGCCTTCATAATTGTCTCTATATCTACTCAGTCCACCTGCTCCATTAATGTTAGAATTATATTCAAAAAATTCCTTCATATAATCAATTGCATCTTCTTTTCTAAAAATATTAGGAATTTCAAAATAAAATCTTTCCATTTTTAATCCTTTATTTTATATTTTGCTACTAGATTTTTTTCACTTTCATGATTTTCTTCTATAAAAATGCTTTTATCATATTCTAAATTATTATTTTCTAAAGCTAATTCTAGAAAACACAAAAATATTCCCATATCAATTTGATTATAGTAAATAACTTTATCGAGTGGCATTATTCCTCTTTTCCCGTGCTTTTTATATCTGTACACTTTCAATTCTTTTTCTTTAGATTCAACAATCCATGGTTGAGTGTTACATGCACTTGGAGCAAATCTTACAATGTTTGCTATATCTAGATAATTGTCGCCATTCCAAATCTCTGATATTTCTTTTCTTTTACTCTTATACATATCTTTTCTAAATTTATCTTCTGAATCAACCTTTGCAATTGCAATCATTATTACATAGTCTAATCCATCTATCTGCTTTTCTTTCGCTTTCCCTATGCCAAACCATAGCGTTCC
>CAYYBL010000145.1:0-1772 GCA_964470175.1 uncultured Lachnospiraceae bacterium
CCGAATCAAAATAAGCCTATATTTATATGTGTCATTGGAACAGACTATATAAATGAAACATATTCAACTGTAGTTTTAAATGAGAAGGCGGAACCAATCTTTACAAATTATAGTGGAGTAGAGGCTTTAGAAAATTCTAATGAAAAATTATCTTGGTATGAAACAAATCTCCTAAAATATTCAAATAATGGAAAATATGGGTTAATAGATTTAGATGGAAATATTGTTTTGGACGCAATATATGATAATCTTTATTTATTACCAGGTATTGAAAAAAGTTTGATTATAGAAAAAGATGGATTAAAAGGACTTGTTAATACTTCTGCTGGGGATGTAATAATTGAACCAAAATATGTAGATATAAAATGTTGTACTGATTCTTTTGATCATGGTTACGTTGTTAAAAATTCATCAAACAAAGTTGGAATTATAAATATAGATAAAAAAGAAATACTCGAAGAAAAATATGATGAAATTTTGCCGGTTGCCTCTGATACGTACTATGTAGTTAGAGAAAATGGCAATATTGAAATCGTTAGCAATAAAGGAGAAATAGTATTAAATTCAGGATTTGAAAGTGTAAAAAGCATATCTACCGATTTGTTTATAGTATCTAAAGGCGGCAAATATGGTATTATAAATAAATTGGGAGAGGAAGTTTTGAGTTCTGAATTTGAGGATCTTAAATTTGGGATGCAAGATTCTTTTGTCGCAAAGAAAGACTCAAAATATGGGATAATTGATTCAAATCAGAATCAAAAGGTAAATTACGTATATTCTGATATTAATTATTTATCACAAGCTAATTTTTACATTGCTGAAAAAGATAATTTAAAAACAGATATTATAGATAGTACGTACAATACTGTTCTTGATAATATTCTTATTTCAGAATTAAATCTTGATGGTGGATATTTACGAATTAGAGAAGATGAAGAATATAAGTACTATAACTTTAAATTAGAAGAAAAATCAAATAAAGAAATCCTTTCAACAAATTCACTTTTCTTAGTAAAGAAATTTGGAAAGTTTGGATATGAAAATCAAAAAGGCCAATTGATAGTTGATTGTATATATGATGATGCAAAAGAACAAAATCAATATGGATATTGTGCTGTTAAGAAAAACGGTTTATGGGGAGTTTTAAAATCAGATGGTACAACTATTTTAGAACCTTCTATAAATTTAGATAATAATCTATACGTAGATTTTATTTCTGTATGGCATAAGTTTGATGATAAAAAGGCTAATTTTTATGTAAAGTAATTTTTTGATATAATTTATAAGGATTTTGTAAATTTTTGAATTGAATAGTTTTTCGATTTATGTAAACAAATGAAAAAGGTTGGTAAAAATATGGAGTTATTGACCAAGTACCAATATACTTATTTTATTTATCCATATATTGTTGATGAAAGTAAGTATGGTAAATATTTATTAAGATTGATGAAAGATAAAAAATGTGAGTACAAGTATTTTGAAAAAGAAAAAGATTTGGATATATACAATTTTTTTCTTCCATCAATAAGATCATATTTGTTCCCTACCTTCGAATTAAGAGGTCAAAGTTTAAAAGATTTTGATAGAATGAAGGATGAAGAAAAACTTAAAGAACTTTTAAAGCATCATGTTACATATTTTAATTACAACTTAGCTCAAGACGTACAGGGCAAGGTTGGAAGTGAAAATGGTGTGTTTTTTAAGGTAGAGGGAATAGAAATTATTTGTTTTGATACAGGAATATGTTTTTTTACAATGAAAACACATATTGA
>CAYYBL010000146.1:0-1737 GCA_964470175.1 uncultured Lachnospiraceae bacterium
CATATTTTAGAAGTTATTAGAAGGTCTTTTGCTTTAAATCAAAATCTTAATTTAGGATTAGATAAAAATATGATTTATGCAATTGCAGCATGTCATGATATAGGAAAGTATATAAATAGTGATGTTCATGAAAAAATTGCAGCCGATTCTTTTTATAAAGATGAAAACATGAAAAACTTTTTTAATGATGAGCAAAGAATAATTATAAAAGAAGCTATAGAGGACCATCGTTCCTCAAAAAAAGGCCATCCAAGAACAAAATATGGAGAATTAATTTCTTCAGCTGATAGAAATACTAGAATTGAAATTGTGTTTATAAGGAGTTTTTTTGTAGCTCATGAAAGAACGCCTGAAATGAATATAGAAGAATATCTTGATTTTACTCATAAAAGACTATCAAAAAGGTATAGTGTAGAAGAACCTGAAAATATGTTTCTAGAAGATGATGATTATAAAAATTTTTTGAATGATATGAGAGAACTTTTAAAGAATGAAGAAGAATTTAAAAATAGATATTGTGATGTAAATCATATAAAATCAAGACAGCATAAAGTCTGCGAAGAAGCAGGTGAATTAGATTATATTGTAGGTTTATAAAAAAATAGAAAAGGAGAAAATATTTATGAATAGAAAATTTGAAAAAGGTGATATTGTTAAACATTTTAAGAGAGAAAAAATGACTGAAGAACAATTAAAAGAAGAGCCAAATCTATATCTATATGAAATAATTGGTACAACAAGACATACCGAAACTAAAGAAGAATTAATGATTTACAAGCCATTATATAAGACTGAATGTACAAATGGTGTTGATTTTGCAGCAAGACCACTTGAAATGTTTATGTCAGAAGTAGATCACGTAAAATATCCAGAAATTACCCAAAAATATCGCTTTGAAAAATATAATTGTGAGTAGGAGAATTAAAATGGAATATAAAAGGTTTAATAATACTATAGTTGCAAGAATTGATAAAGGTGAAGAAATACTTGAAAAAATAAAAGAAATTGCAACAAAAGAAAATATAAAATTAGCTAATATAAATGCTTTAGGAGCAACAAATGACTTTACAGTTGGTGTGTTTAAAGTAGATGAAAAAAAATATTATTCTAACGAATTTAAAGGAAATTTTGAAATTGTATCACTTACTGGAACAATAAACACAATGAATGATGAGTTTTATACTCACATCCATATGAGTGCGGGAAATAGCAAAGGCGAAGTTTTTGGTGGACATCTAAATAAAGCTATTGTTAGTGCTACATGTGAAATGATAATAAATATTATAGATGGAAAAGTAGATAGGGTTTTTGATGAAGAAATTGGATTAAATCTATTTAAATTTTAGTAAAAGAGGTTAATCATGAAATTTATTTATTCATGTGATATACATGGAGATAAAGAAAAATACGAAGAGTTACTTGAGCTTGCAATTAAATCTGAATGCAGAAATATCGTAATTGCAGGCGATTTACTTCCAAAAAAGGGAAAAGACAGAGAAAAACTGCAAAGAGAATTTATTCATGGATGGTTTAAAGATTATTTAAGAAGAGTGAATAACAGTATTGTAAGGTTTATTGCTATACTTGGTAATGACGACGCAGAGGCTATAGAAGATGATTACAATAGTATGATATCAAATTATGAAAATGTATATAACATAGATAAAACTAGAGTTGATATAGAAGATGTAAGTTTTATAGGTCTTTCAGAAGTATTAGATACACCATTTTTTAGAA
>CAYYBL010000147.1:0-1721 GCA_964470175.1 uncultured Lachnospiraceae bacterium
AAAAAATTGTTAAAAAAACTATAAAAAATTCTGATCATTGTGAGATATAGATATGAGTGAAAAGGTTTTATTAGGTATGAGTGGAGGAGTAGATAGTAGTGTATCTGCAATTCTACTAAAGGAAAATGGATATGAAGTTATCGGTGCTACTCTGGAGCTATATGCTGGGAGTAGCTGTTGTAATGTAAACACATATATAGATGCAAAAAATGTATGTAATCAAATAGGCATTATGCATTTTATTTTTGATTATAAAGAAGACTTTAGAAAATATGTAATTGATGATTTTATAGATTGTTATAAAAATTGTAAAACACCAAATCCATGTATAGAATGCAATAAGTATTTGAAGTTTGGACTTATGTACGAAAAAGCAAAGAATATGGGTTGTAAGTTTATTGCAACAGGACATTATGCAAAAACAGAGTATAGTGAAAAGTATGGAAGAATAGTTTTAAAAAAGTCAGATTCATTAAATAAAGACCAAAGTTATGTACTATGGAATATGTCAAATGAAGTTTTGAATCATATTATTTTTCCACTTGGAAATTTTAAATCAAAGGATGAAATAAGAAAAATAGCAAGTGAACATAATTTAAAGGTGGCAAATAAGCCAGATAGTGAAGATATTTGCTTTGTACCCGATGGAAATTATCAAAGATTTTTGGAAGAAAATTCAGACTTAAAGCCTAAGGATGGAAATATAGTAAATCAAAATGGAGAAATACTTGGAAAACACAAGGGACTATATAATTATACTATAGGTCAAAGAAGAGGCCTTGGAATATCAAATAGCGTGCCTTTATTTGTTTTGGGATTTGATAAGAATAAAAATGAAGTAATTGTAGGAGAAGAAAATGAGCTTCTAAAAAGAGAAGTTATTATTGATGATGTAAATTTACTTGCGATAGATGAAATAAAAAAACCTCTTGATGTAGAGGTTAAAACAAGATATTCTCAAAAAGCATCAAAAGCTATAATTGAAAATTACCAAGATTCAAAAATAAAAATAACATTCGAAAATCCCGCGCGAGCTATTACTCCTGGTCAATCTGCAGTTTTTTACGATAATGACATCGTTATTGGAGGTGGAAAGATACTAAGCTGACATTTTTATAAGTATCGCTATTGCAAGCAATATAATTACTATTCCAACAGCAATTAAAATAATAGTTAGTATATTATTTAAATGAAGATTTGCACTTTCATAATTATCCATTGAAGTTACAGATGCTGCAGATCCTGAATGTGTGATTTCAAATGGAGAGTCTTTGCTAGATGATACTACAGTATTGTTTGAAGTACTATTTTTTGTGCTATTTTCAGAATCATCTTCCGTCTCTTCTTCAGAATCTTCTTCACTTTCACTAGAGTTTTCATCTTCTTCATAGCTTGAAGAATCATTTGACTCTTCATTGTCTTCATCAGCATATACAGGATTTAATGATATCAAAGAAAAAATAATTGCAAGGCTACACGCCAACAAAATTAAGTTTTTTAAAAATGCTTTCATAAAATTCCTCCAAGTAGGTAAACATTACAACTATAATCATATACATAAAAATGAAAAAAGTCTACAATTTTAAAATTTTTTTTGTTTAATATGAATTATTGACAAATGATTTGTAGAAATATATAATTCATTCGTTAGATACATTGGGGTATCGCCAAGCGGTAAGGCATCGGACTCTGACTCCGACATGCGTTAGTTCGAATCTAAC
>CAYYBL010000148.1:0-1703 GCA_964470175.1 uncultured Lachnospiraceae bacterium
GAATCAATGGGTGGAGAGGAACCACCTCCAATAGTACCTGGACAAGTTATTAATTTCTATTCAAACCCATCAACAAGATCAAATGATCACATGGCAATATATATTTCTTTGATAGCTATGTCATTAATTGCAGTTGCTGTTGTAACTAAGAAAGAAATTGATTTAAATAAAAAGGCAAAAAGATTTAAAAAAATGAAATGGTTTTAAACTTATCCTAAATAAAAAGAAATGGTAATTTAGATTACCATTTCTTTTTTTATGTAATTGAAAAAAAAATAGTGTTAATATAAAATTATAAAAAATCAATATTTAAGTGAACCAAAATTGATTTTTTATAGTCTAATTACAAAGGAGTAAAACCTAATACTTATGGGAAATTCTAATACTATTACTTCTGAAGAGTTTGTGAAACTTATAAATGAGAATAGAAGTAAATTGTACAAAACAGCTATGGCAATTTTGAAAAATGATGATGATGCATGTGATGCTATTCAAGATGCACTACTAAGTGCATATAAAAATATATCATCTTTAAAGAATAAAAAATACTTTTTAACTTGGCTTACTAGGATTTTAATTAATAAATGCTATGATATTATAAACAAAAATAAAAAGGTCACATATGTAGATAGTGATATCACTGATAATACAATAGGGTATGTAGATTCATATAATGTTGAGTCAATTTTAGAAAATACTTTGAATCGAATAGATGATAGTTTAAGAGAAGTAGCAGTTTTGTATTATTATGATGAATTATCAGTTGAAGATATTTCTAATATTCTTTCAATACCAAAGGGAACTGTAAAATCTAGATTATCAAGAGCTAGAACACAGCTTTATGAGATTATAAAAAAGGAAGAAGGTGAGCTTGATGAAGGACACTAAAATAAAAGAATACCTAAAGAGAGATCAAAACGTATCATTTAATGCAAATCGTGTATTTGATAAGTTTACTCAAAATGTACAAATAGAAAATGAAAATTCAAAAAATATAAATTCAAGCAAAAAAGTAAGCACCTATCATGGATTCAAAAAATTTTTAGCATATGCTGCTTGTTTTTTTGTAATTATAGCTGGTTCAAATGTATATGCTCATAGCAAGGGATATGACAATATTTTTTTCTTAATAAAAGATTTAACGACATATAAAAAAGTAGAAGACCCTAATGAAATCTTTTCAGACCAAGACATTATAATATCATATTCATTTTTTCAGATAACAAATAATGTGGAAATGCAAGTAAATGAACTTCAGATAAAGGATAATAAAGCAAGATTATTTTTATTAGTTAAAGAATTAAAACAGAATGATGAAACGCCTTTTATATATAAAGTTTACAATGACAATAATTCAATTATGTATGATGCTAGTAGCAAAAGTGATAGAAGTAAGCTAGTCTATACAGAAATATTGGAACTATATAATTATAAAGAAAATACAAAGAAAATAAAATTAGAAATATATGATAAGAATAAAAGACTATTAAAAACAGTAACTATAAATTTAGATGAAAAGACCATTGAAGCAAAAACGGAAAATATTGAGGTTAAAAAAATATCACAAATTGAATTAAATAGATTTTTGAAAGAAGAGACAGAAAAGTCATATTCAAAAAAGGATATTGATGAAAAGGAAGTTATTATATTAGAAACATACGATATCTATTATAGTGATGGAAAATATATAGTAAAGTACTTAT
>CAYYBL010000149.1:0-1670 GCA_964470175.1 uncultured Lachnospiraceae bacterium
TAATTATATTTTTTCCAGCTTTTGATAGATGTAATTCTTTAGAATTATTTACTCTATATGCCATTCTGCTAAGCGTAAGCACTTCGACATCAATCAAACTTTCTTTTCCAGTTACCTCAAATAGCTTTCTTTCCGCACTAAGATTTGCTTGCTCTGGAACAATAAGAAAGATTTTTTCTTTACCTACGTTTTCCGCAATTTTTTTGTATATATATTCACTTTTTCCTGTCCCGCTTCTACCATAAACTAAATTAAATTCCATATTTAAAACTCCAAATTTGTTTTACTAATCTCTGGATATTTAAAATTTGAATTATCCACTATGTTTCCATCTTCAAAGTGATTCTTAAAGAACATTTCTGATCCTTTTAGAAAATAATTGTATCTAATGTTATCAGAAATATACACTCCTTCACCCATAATTATTGGATCATCCCAAGTCACATCAAGAGCGTACCAATTATCATTCAAATATACATAATTCCATGCATGCGACTCTGTCGTACCAGTACTATTTTGTCCAATACCACAAGCTATTATACATGGTATATCCAATTCATCAAGAATATACTTCACACTTCTAGCATATCCTTCGCATACTGCTTTTCCATCAATTAATGTACCATATATGTTATAAACATTTCTACCATTTCCCGCATCATATCTTACATTATCTATTAGATAATCATTAATGCATTTAATCTGATCTATTGTATCCATATCTCTACATTTATCTATAATCTCATTTTTAACATTTTCAACTTCTTCTATTGCATGATTAACATCATTTTCATCATTCATACCATCTGCCAAATACTTTTCATTTGTTTCAAGATTCATACCTACTGTAACTCTATATGTTTTTGAAAAAGCAATAGTTCTTATTTCTGTAGATAAATAAATCTTTGTAACATCTATATAAAACAAATCTGGATTATCAAATGTAAGAGCATTTATTGCGTACTGAAAAGCACTATCTAACGTTGCAGATCCATCTACCTCATGAAGTAAATCATTAAACTCAAGATCAAATTCTGCATTATATGTGCCTGTCTTCATACCAATCATATTTGATTCTAATTTATCATATATTTTTTTAGCATAATCATTTAATTGATTGTAGTAGAAATGCTTTGAATCATTTTCATCGTATTCAATATGCTCTTCTTCTTTTGGTTCTCTTCTACTTTCAGCCTCTTGAAGCTCCTTTAGCAAATCTCTAGCTGGCACTTCTTCACTGATAACGTTTTCTTCTTCGCCAAGATCATCTTCCGTTTTATTCTCATTTTCAGAATCTACAACAGCAATTGGCCTTACTCTTTTTACAATGTTTGTATTTTTGGTGATATCTGTTTCTTCCATAATTTGGCCTTTTGCAATAACTTCTACTTGTGTGTAGAAAAGTGATGCTATGCTATATTTTCTAGGTATAGAAACAATGCCAAAAACATCTACACAAAAATATATAGTGATAGCTATTGTAAAAAATATTAAAAATCTTATAAAACCTAATAGTCTATTTTTCCTATGTAAATTCAAACTATTTTCCCCTCTTCCAATAAAATAAATACTGCTGTGCAAGTCCAGAAATATCGCCATATTTTTTCGTTGCAAGTTCTAGTATTTCCTTTTTATTCACTTTTTTTTCATCATCTTTTTTAATGTATAAA
>CAYYBL010000150.1:0-1612 GCA_964470175.1 uncultured Lachnospiraceae bacterium
TACATTGCCATCAAATTCCAAAATTCGTTCGGTACATTGTTTTCAAAATATCCATCAATAGTTCCTGATGCAAATTCATGTGATAGCATCATAGTAATTATAATTTGTCTAAAATCACTCCATGGATCTCCATAACTGTAATTCTCAAAATCTATTACATGGACATTTTTTGAAAAATCAATCATTACATTCCCTATATGATAATCTCCATGTAAAAATGTTATTGGTCTTCCCTTTAATAGATATCTATTTTCATCTATAAATTTTATAAATGCTTCTGCTTCCTCAAAATGAAGAGGATTTTCTCTATATCTTTTTATTCTTCTATCTATTTTTTGATTGTATAACTCTTCCCAATCCTTATCATTCTTTGAAACTCCGACTGAATGTATCTTTTTTAGTTCTTTTCCAGCTTTATATCCATACTGATAATGATCGTTATTTGGAAGATTTGGCATAAGATTTCTTGCATTCTCTCCTTCAATCCACGTTTGTATGCTATAAACAATGTCTTCTCCCGTGCCAAATTCTAGTGGTGTACACATTGATACTCCACTTTGAGCAAATTTATTCATGATTTCATATTCATATCTCTTTTTCTCAAAGTGTGCAATATTTGATGTACGAAGCAAAAACACATGACCTTCCTTATCTACTGCATGAAATTTCTTATCAGCTGACCAACCCGTTGCTAGCTGCTCTTTATCTACAAGTGATTTCATTATCACTCCCATATTATTCTTAATATTATCTATTTTTGAAAGGCTTTCATCGGCTGTAGTTCCGTCTAAACAAGTGTTATACATATTTGCTTTTGCAAAATTTGTATCTTTAAATTTAGCTCCTGTCATATCACTATATTCTAGATTTGCTTTAAAAAGATTTGCTTCTGTCATATTTGTGTCTGTCAAATTTGAATTTGATAAATTTATATTTGAAAGATTTGCTTTTGTGAAATTCGAACCAGAGACGTTTGATGCATATAAGTTGGCTCCTTCAAGGTTTGCTTCTGAAAAATTTGTATCTGGAAGAACTGCTCCAACTAAATTTAGTCCGTGTAAGTTGGCTCCTGATAAGTCCAATCCCCTATAGTTTATCCTTTGTCCACCTTTTTCTGCATTCATCCATTTCTTGTGTTCTTCGATAATTTGAATTATTTCTTCATTTGAAATTTTCATAACAATATCTTTTCCTCACTAGCTTTTTTTTAAGTATATTAAATTTCTGTTATAAAATCAATTATATTTTATTTGTAAATATTACAATCTCTTTACAAAATATCATTGAAATTTTGGTATAAACATATTATAATGTTTTTGTTATCAGTTGATGGTAATAATTATTTAATATTATTTGGAGGTTTCGAAATGGGAATAGTAAAAGAATTTAAAGAATTCGCCACAAAAGGAAATATGCTTGATTTAGCAATAGGTGTTGTAATAGGTGGTGCATTTCAATCAATAATAAATTCTCTTGTATCAGATGTAATAATGCCACTTATTTCTATTATTACTGGAAATGTTGATTTTTCAGACCTAGTATTAGAGATAGGCCAAGCATCTATAAAATATGGAAACTTTATCACAGCTCTTGTTAATTTCTTAATAATTGC